>JAWXBP010000534.1 GCA_034440135.1 Planctomycetia bacterium | reverse complement strand
GATCGCTTGCGACCAGGTGAGATGGCCCGGCTCGATGAGTTTCGTGATCACGATGCCGAGCGCGGTTTCCAGGCCGACGACGCCGAAAGGGGCGAGGTCGAGGTCTTGCATCTTTTTTTCCTGGGCGAGCGGCGTGTGATTCGAGGCGATCACGTCGATCGTGCCGTCGACCAGCCCGGCGATGCAGCTTTCCACGTCGCGCTGCCCGCGCAGCGGCGGGTTCGTTTTGAAATTGGGGTCGAACGAACGGAGCACTTCGTCGGTGAGCGCCAAGTGATGCGGCGATACCGCGGCGGTGACGCGCACGTTGCGCTTCTTGCCACGGCGAATGATCTCGACGCCGCCCGCGGTGGAGACCTGCGCGATGTGCAGCCGCCCGCCCGTCGCTTCCGCCAGGGCGATATCGCGGCTGGTCATCACATCCTCGGCGGCGGCCGGCATTGGCGAGAGGCCGAGCACCAGCGAGACCATTCCTTCGTGCATCACGCCCGGGCTGTTGCGCTCCAGCGTGGCGGCGTGATTGATGATCGGGCGATCGAACATCAACGCGTACTCGAACGCGCGGCGCATCAATTCGGGATTGAAGACCGGCTCCTCGCCGTCGCTGAACGCCACGACGCCGGCGGCCACGAGTTGCCCCAGCTCGGCGAGTTCCTTCCCATCTCGGTTCTTACTGATGCAGCCGATGACATGCACGCGGCAATGACCAGCGAGCGCCGCTTGATGTTGAATGAACTCGACCGTGGCTTGCGTGTCGATCGGCGGTTCCGTGCTGGGCAGGCAAGCGATCGCCGTAAACCCGCCGGCGGCCGCCGCAGCAGTGCCGGAGGCGATCGTTTCATCCTCTTCGCGCCCCGGCTCGCGCAAGTGGACCTGCATATCGATCAAGCCCGGCGCGGCGATCAACCCCGTGGCGTCGATCACCTCGCAATCGCCCGACGGCGCCACGTCATATGCGGCAATCCGCCCATCCTCGATCAGCAAGTTGGTAACGCGATCAAGTTGCTGGCTGGGATCGATGAGACGTGCCGAGGTGATGAGAGTGCGAGGCATTGGCAGAAGTGATGAGTGCGGAGTGATCAGTGATGATTAGGGGAATGGCGAATTTCTAAATCGGAATGTCGAATCAAATCCGAATGACTGAATGACGAACGACGCGTAGGGCGGGCCGTGCCGGGAATCGGGCGCCTCAAACCTATGATGCGTTGCGAATTGGAAACCGTGGCCACATTGCCGCCATAAGGCCCGCCGGCCCAGCGCGCGGGCGGCGGGCCTTGCCGTCGTGAATTACGCGTGGCATGTCAATTCCATCCGTTGGAAATGACACGGTTCACGCCTTGCACGGCCCGCCCTACGTCCTCAACCTTGCGGTCGTGTCAATGTGCGATTCATTCTGGACCATGCGTCATTCGAGCTTCGGATCTCATTCGACATTCGGATTTCAAAATTCGTCATTCCCCCCTCATCCCAGCAGCCTCTGGACGACATTTCCATGCACGTCCGTCAAGCGGTACTGGCGGCCCTGGAACTTGTGCGTGAGTTTGGTGTGGTCGAGGCCGAGGAGGTGGAGGATCGTGGCTTGTAGGTCGTGGACGTGGACCATGTCGTCGACGGCGCGGTAACCGAGTTCGTCGGTGGCGCCGTGCGTATAGCCGGCGCGAATGCCGCCGCCGGCCATCCAGAGCGTGAACGCGTGCGGGTGATGATCGCGGCCGAGGAAGGTCGAGCCATTGCGGGCCTCGTTCATCGGCGTGCGACCGAACTCGCCGCTGAACACGACCAGCGTCGAGTCCAGTAAGCCGCGCTGCTTCAAGTCTTTCACGAGCGCGGCAATCGGCTGGTCGGTCTCTTTGCATTTTTCCGGCAGCGCTTCGACGATGTCATTCCCTTTGCCGGCGCCGTGGTGATCCCAGCCCCAATCATACAAGTGTACGAAGCGTACGCCGCGCTCGACGAGTCGCCGCGCGAGCAGGCAATTGTTCGCCAGCGACATCTCGCCCGGCTTGGTGCCGTATAGCTCGTGGATATGGGCCGGCTCGTCGTCGATGCGCATCAACTCCGGCACCGAGGTTTGCATCCGGTAGGCCATCTCGTATTGCTCGATGCGCGTGAGCGTCTCCGGGTCGCCGAAGGTTTCGAGTTGTAACTGATTGAGCGACTTGAGCGCGTCGAGCGAACGCCGCCGCGTGTCGGAATCCATCCCATTCGGATTCGAGACGTACAGTACCGGCTCGCCTTGCGCGCGGAATTGCACACCTTGATAAACGCTCGGCAGAAAACCGCTTCCCCACAGCGACGCGCCGCCGTCCGGCGTTTTGCCGCCGGAGACCAGCACCGCGAAGCCGGGCAGGTCCTGGCTTTCGCTGCCGAGTCCGTAGGTGAGCCACGAGCCCATGCTCGGCCGGCCGGGGCGGGCAAAGCCGGTGTTAAGAAAAACTTGCGCTGGGGCGTGATTGAATTGGTCGGTGACCATCGAGCGGACGATGCAGAGATCGTCGGCCAGCTCGGACAAGTGCGGCAGCAGATTGGAGATTTCCGCGCCGCTTGCGCCGTATTTGGCAAACTTGTGCGGCGTCCCCAACATCGTCGGAACGCCCTTGATGAAGGCGAAACGTTCGTTCTTCAGTAGCTCGTCGGGGCACTTCTGGCCGTTCAGCTCGACCAGCTTCGGCTTGTAGTCAAACAAATCCAACTGCGAAGGCGAGCCCGCCATGTGCAGGTAAATGACGTGCTTCGCGCGCGCGGGGAAGTGCGAAGCCTTCGGCGCGAGTGGATTCGTGCTCTCCACGGCCTGCGCGGGTTGATCGAGCAGCGCCGTGAGCGCCGCCGCGCCAAAACCGACGCCGCAGCCGCCGAGAAACTGGCGCCGCGTGGTGGCTTTCAGAAATTCGAGTTGGAGGTCCATAGGGTCGTTGCTTTGTTAATCCGCGCCGCGCTCGTTAAGCCCAGGGAAGGCCCTCGAAGTCGTCGATGACAACATCGACTCTGAGGGTCTTCCCTGGGCTTGGCTACATCGACACTTTGTACGGACACTCCACTTCACTTTGTCACCATCTCATCCAGATTCAACAACACATTGGCGACCACCGTCCAGGCCGCGAGCTGCGCGGAATCCACGCCTTCCACCACGCCGCCGCACATCGCGGTCGCCCCGGCGGGGTCTTGGGTGAAGTGCGACAACTCGCTCTCGTAGAGGGCGACAAGCGGCAGCGTCTCCTGCTCGTTCGGGTCGCGGGCCAGACACGCAGCAAAACCGAACGCTATACGCTGCGCCGGCGTGGCGTCCGCCTGCGCGAGCAGGCGTTTCGCGAGCGCCTGCGCGGCTTCGATGTAGACGGCGTCATTCAACAGCGTGAGCGCTTGCAGCGGCGTATTGGAACGCATGCGGCGGTCGACGCAGAACTCGCGGCTCGGGGCGTCGAATGTGATCATCGACGGGTAAGGGCTCGTACGCCGCCAGAAGGTGTAGATTCCTCGGCGGTATTTATCTTCGCCCTGGCTGGTGATCCATTGATCGCCGCTGTAGACGACCTGCCAGACTCCTTCGGGCTGCGGCGGCATCACGCTGGGCCCGAACATCTTGCGGCTCAGCAGGCCGCTCACGGCGAGCGCCTGATCGCGGAGCATCTCGGCTTCCAGACGAATACGCGGACCGCGCGCAAGTAAACGATTGCGTGGGTCGCGCTCCGCCAGTTCCGGTGTGACGCGCGCGTCTTGGCGATATGTCGCCGAAGTGGCGATCAACCGATGTACTTGTTTCAAACTCCAACCGCGGTCGATGAATTCGGTTGCGAGCCAGTCGAGCAACTCCGGATGCGACGGCGGCTCTCCCTGCGTGCCGAAATCTTCGCTCGTAGCGACGATTCCTTGGCCGAAGTACTGTTCCCAAAGACGATTGACCGTCACACGAGCAGTGAGCGGGTTCTCTGACGAGACCAGCCAGCGCGCGAAGGTCAGTCGATTGAGCGGCGCGTCCGGCGGCAGTGGATTCAGGATGGCAGGCGGCGCAGGTTGGACTTCCTCTCCTTTGGTGAGATAGGCGCCTCGCATGTGAACGTGCGTCGTGCGGGGCGTTTCCAGTTCTTGCATCACCAACGTAATCGGCGGCGGCGGCAGCGTGTGCTGCAACTCGGCGACTCGGGCGCGAATTGCGCTGAAATTTGGTCCAAAGCGCCGGAAGTAATCGCGCAACTGTGCCTGCTCGTCCGGCGAGCGTTCGGCGGCCGACCGTGCGAGGAGCGCTCGGGCTGCCGTGGAAAGTGGCGAAATGGCGGCCGGGTCCGGCAAGTTGGCGGCGGAGATTCGGAAGCGCCCCAGGACGTTCTTGCTGCCGTACTGTTGTTCCAGCTTGACGACAAGCTGCGCGCCGGGACCGGTTGTGATCGGCTCGGCGAATGCCACGATCGCTTCGTGCCCTGCGCCGACTTCGCCGCCGATCGCCCAACCGTTGCTCGGGTTGTCGTCAGTCAACTGCTCGGCGGAGAAGGCTTGATCGCCCTGCGCGGGATCGGCGACGGCGCCCGAGAGGGGAACCGGCCGCGGCGTCGCGCCCTCTTGAGCGATCCACTCCAGCCGCAATCCGCTGAGGGCGAAGTTGCCTTTCTCAGCGCGGCCTGGGCCATTGCCGGGCAAGGAGACATCAGGCAATGCTTCGATGCGCAGTGCGCTCACTCGGCCCGCTGACAATTTCGCGACGACCTGGTAGTTGTCTTTTTCCGCAGCGTCGCCCGAGGCCAGCAGCGAGCGGTCTTCTTGCGCGCTGAGAGTGGCGCCAGCCTCCGATTTTGCGGAGATGATTTCCAGCGGTTGCCAGGTGGCGATCGCCGCTCGTTGCGTTGCTTCCCAAGCGACCAGCGCGGCGTCGAAGGCCGGCGTGTCGGCGTTCAACATTCCCTCCAGCAAGGCCTCTTCGGCGATCATCGTGGCGCGCCGCGCCGCCAACTCGGGCGGCGGCGCTTCGACGAACGGGGCGTCGTCGTCGAGATCGGTATCCGCGGTGCTGTTGAGAAACGCGTAGGTTTGCCAGTAGTCGCGCTGCGTGAAGGGATCGTATTTGTGCGTATGACACTGGCAGCACATAAACGTCGTGCCTTGCCAGATGGTCATCGTCGTGTTGATGCGATCGACCACCGCCTCGTAGCGGAATTCCTCGTTGTCGGTGCCCCCTTCGGTATTCGTCATCGTGTTGCGATGCAATCCGGTGGCGATCTTTTGCTCCAGCGTCGCGTTCGGGAGCATGTCGCCCGCAAGTTGTTCGATCGTGAACTCATCGAATGGCAAGTCGCGATTGAGCGCGTCGATTACCCAATCGCGATACCGCCAGATCGAACGGCGGTTGTCCTTTTCATAGCCTTGCGTATCGGCATAGCGCGCCAGGTCGAGCCAGGGACGTGCCCAGCGTTCGCCGTAAGCTGGCGAAGCGAGTAGCCGATCAACGACCGACTCATGGGCCATGGAACTCGTGTCCGCCAGGAATGCCGCAACTTCACTTCGACTCGGCGGCAGCCCGGTCAGATCGAGCGACACGCGACGAATCCAACGGGCTTTGTCCGCCTCGGCGGCGGGGGCTAGCGACTCCGCATCGAGCTGCGCAAGCACGAAATAGTCGATCTCGTTTCGGCACCAGTCCGGCCGGCTGACCGGGGGACGTTCCGGCCGGACGGGGCGCTGATACGCCCAATGGTTCTCAGCGGCAGATTTTGTTTGCACATCCGCCACGACCGGCCAGGACGCTCCTTCGTCGATCCAACGCGTAATGACCGCTACCTGATCGGCCGTGAGCGGATCGCCCTCGCCGTCGGGGGGCATGAGGTTATCCCCCTCGCCGGAAACATACTGCCGGAGGACGCTCTCCGCGCTCTTCCCGGGCAGGATGACGGCGCCGCTGTCGCCGCCGCGGAGGGCGTCGGCCCCGCGGTGGAGTAGCAGCCCCCCTTCGTGCTTGTCCGGCCCGTGGCAACGGTGGCACTTGGCGGCGAAAATCGGCAGCACTTCGCGGGCAAAATCGACCGGCTCGCCAGCCCGCGCGGGGGCCGCCGTAGCCAGAAACAGGAGCGGTACAAGCAGAGCGGTGCGCATCAGGCGCCTCGCGCGGCGGGATGGGTTGGAGGGATCACTCCAGTGTAACAGCCCGCGCGAGCCGACACACTAGCCCGAGGCGGCAGCGAGGGAAAGAGAACGCTGGCGACAATCAAATCGAATACGCCAAACGGGCATTACAGCTACGATCGCGGACGATTTTGGCGAACCGGAAGGTCGGCCTGGCGTTCATGCCAAACGATCACCAACGACATCCTCCCCCTCGCTGGCGCTACCGGCTAGTGTTGGCGCGCTGAAGCTGACTTGAGCAAGCCTATCTGAAAACGTGCGAAAATCGCGCGATTGTGCCGGTTGAATCGCCTCACGTGTGACAATGTGACGATCAGGAAAATGGCGAGGTCAACTTGTACTGCGAATGTATTGAATCGCACTTGATGGAACGGGGATTGTTGTTAGAGTCAAGAAATGGCGGTCGCTTAAGGCACGCACTATTGATCCACAGCGCGCGGCGGGAGCAAATTGGCAATGGCGGAGATGCGTCGACCCAAAACCGACGAGGTCGATCAGTTGTTACGCAACGCACAGTTGCGCGACGAACTGGAACCGTTCTTCGACGAGTCGATCGCGATGTTCAACAATCGCGAGCTGCCGACGAACGTGGAGAACGATTTCCTCGCCTCGATGCTCGCCTGGGAACGTGCGCCGGTCTTGCCGATCTCGCAATGGTTCGATCCCGAGCTCGTGCTGCAACACCCCGACAACCTGTCGTCGGAGCAGTTGCATGAAATGCTGTGGGACACGATTCGCAAACTCTACGAACAGCGGCTCGTACTAGATTTCACCGATCACCTGACCGATCGGCAGCTCTACAGCCTGATCTATCGCGACATCCTGCCGTCGAACGAAAAGCGGATCGAAAACCGCAACAGTTTCCTGCATTGGGACTGTGCCAACACGGAGAGCGATCCCGAAATCTGGCTCCGCTATTACGCGACGGAAGAAGAGCGCGTGATGTGGGCCGATGAACAGGGCGAGGAACTCCCTTCGGTCGAGTCGCCTCCTTTCCCGCGCCGCATGCCGCATCAGAAGTAGTGCAAACTACGATCGGCGTCGGTTTCTTCTGTAGCCGAGGTCTATGACCTCGGCCGCACCTTCCGCAACCGCGTCATCTATGCAAGCGCGCCCGCTCCACCGGCCTCACGGTGGCCGGCTACAGAAGACGTAATCAAAACGCGTTGGAAACTACGGCGAGAGCAAATCAAGTTCGTTAAGCGTAGCTGCTTCGCTCTCGGCCTCGGCCGAAACCGTAGTCGGAACCGTCCAGACGACGCTCGCCATCTTGCAGAGCCCGCCTGGCTCCTTCGAGCAGTAGTAGTACGTCAGTCCGACTTTTAGCGTCGCTTTGCCCGCATCCGCAGTCAGTGGAATGGTAAACCTGATCGGCAACTCTTTGACGTCAGCGCGCGTGAGCTGTCCGACCCCTGCGGCATCAATCGGACCGGCATCGCCCTCGATGTCGACACGATAGACTAACGGCGCGAGCGGATTGATCTTATAGCCGAGCGGCAGCGACGGCAGCAAATCGAGCGCTACGTGGCCGTCGACGGGCTTGAGCGAAATCGCGTCGGCCGGAACCTGTCGGGCATTAGCGAAATCAGCCGCTGGCGTCGCGGCCGGCGGTGATGGGGACGCCAGCCCGGTGATTTCCAGCGTGGAAACTTGCTTGGTCGCGAGATCGATGACACGAATCAGATGATTGTTCGTATCAGCAACGTATAACTTGCCGTTCGCGGCGGACAGGCCGCACGGTTCGTGGAATTGCGTCGGCTCGTCGCCACTGCCTGGCTTCCCGTCGCCGGCGAAGGTGGTCGAGGTTTCCTTCCCCGGATCAACGACCTTGATCTTGTGATTGTAGGTATCGGCCACGTACAGTTTGCCGTCGGCGAGCGTCACGCCAAGTGCATGCTGCAATCGCGCGTCAGGATTCGCGCCATCAACGTCGCCGAAGGTGAACAATCGCGCTTGCGGCAAGTGCGAAGTGCCCACTACCGTTTTGACGCGCCCTTTCGCATTGAATGGTACGGCGCGGATCGAACTCCCTTCGCTGTCGGCTACATAAAGCCACTTGTCGTCGCCGACCAGACCGCTCGGTTGCGCGAAGCTGCATGCGCCCGCCGCGTACGGTTCGTCCGGGCGGAGATCGCCGTCGACGATGTCCTCCCGCCCGTTACCGGCGTAAAGTTCGATCTCGCTGCCGCTGAGATTCAGTCGCCAGATTTGATGCGAGCCCGCCATCGCGATGTAGAGCCAACCGTCGTGCGGCCACAGCGCCCAAGGGCTGTTGAGCGCTGTGGTCTTCACGTCGCCGCGCCATTCCGGCGGGGTGAGATCGTGATACCAACCGCGACTCTGGCGTCCAACGCCAGCGATTGTTGAGACTTGCTTCGATTTGAGGTCGACCTGCCGAATCAGATGATTCTCCGTGTCGGCCACATACAACTTCTCGCCCACCAGCGCCATGCCCTGCGGATGATCGAACTGGGCCTGAGCGTAGTCGCCATCCTGCTTGCCGATCGCGCCGGAACCAATCACTTCCTGCAGCGCGCCATCGAGTCCGGCGATCGCAATGCGGTTGTGATTGCTGTCGGAAATGAACAATCGACCACCGGCCGCGTCAGCCAGGATCTTGCCTGGGTAGCGGAGCGGCGTTTGTTTTGCCTGCGCCGCGGCCAGATCGAAGTGCAGCGGCGTGGCGTCGAGCAGTTTGTGCTCGCGGTAATACGGCAGCGCCTTTTTGAGAAATTGATCGAAGGCTGTGAAAGGAATTTCGCCGGACTCACGGACGATCAATTTGCCTTCCGGGTCGATGATGCAGATCGTGGGCCAGCTTTGCGCGCCGAAGCGGTCCCAAACCACGTGGTTGGCGTCGTTGATCACCGGATGTTCAATTTCGTAGCGCTCCACGGCCTCGCGAATATTGTCGGTTTCCTCTTCTGTTTCGAACTTCGCCGAATGCACGCCGATCACGACGACTTCATTGGGGTAGGCGCGCTCCAACTTCTTTAATTCCGGCAGAATGTGGAGGCAATTAATGCAGCAATAAGTCCAAAAATCCAGGACCACGAATTTGCCCCGCAAGTCTTCCAGATCGATCGGACCGGCAGAGTTGATCCAGCTTACGCCGCCTGCCAGCGAAGGCGCCGGCTGGGCGTTGGCGAATGGGTGAGGCGCCATCGGTTGCTCCGCGGCCTCCTGCGCCGGGGCCTGGGCAAGCAGTGCGCGTTGGTGAAACTTTGCAGCTGCCTGCCCCCCCGTGAGCTTGCCATGTTTGGGGGTGGTATCGACGCTTTCGTTGGCATCGCGCGTGGGATTTGTTCCCGACTTCGTACCGGTCGTTGCCGATTTAGTAGCAGGGGTTGATTCGCGACCAATCGCCAAGGCAACGCAGGCGATCACCGCGATCGATGCGAATACCAACGAGCGGCAACCAATGAGCCACTGGACCACGTCGTTTTTCATTCTGCACTCCCTCGAATACCAGCAATCGGAAAAGTCGACGCAGCTTTACGCGGGTAGCAGTTTGGATGCGTCGGCCGACCGCAATGTTACCCCAATTCCGCGCGCCGAGCCAACTAGCCAGGCCTGCGGATCGGACCGCCGAGCCAGCCTGCCGCAGGCCTTGCCGGCGACACCGCTGCGCCGTGCGGTTTAAACGGTGGCTCACGTTGAGAGAATGGATCTCTGTCACCTGGAACTAGCTAGCCCCGCTCCCGCAAGGGACCGGACACATTGAGGAGGTAGTCATCGTGTCGAGGTCAGTATTTCGCGCCTGCTGTTTCGTGCTGCTTGCCGCCCTGCCTGCCCAGGCCGATGATTGGGCCGGCAAGATGTTCAGCACGCGCGATCATAACTACGGGAGCGTCGCCCGCGGGGCGAAGACCGAATTTCAATTCGTCATTACGAACATCTACGAAGAAGACGTGCACATCGCCGGCGTCCGCAGCAGTTGCGGTTGCACGACTCCGCGCGTGACGCATGAGACGTTGAAGACCTACGAAAAAGGCGCCATCATCGCCAGCTTCGATACGCATGGCCATCTCGGGCAGAAGGACGCCACGTTGACCGTGACGTTCGACAAGCCGTACTACGCCGAAGTGCAATTGAACGTCGCCGGGTATATCCGTAGCGACGTAGTGTTCAATCCCGGCGAAGTCGATTTCGGCACCATTCGGCCCGGCGCCACGTCGGAGAAGAAGGTCGAAGTCGCCTACGCGGGGCGCAGCGAGTGGCAAATCACGGGCGTGCAATCGCCGCATGATTTCCTCGAAGCGGAAGTCGTCGAGACGCGCCGCGAATTCGGGCAAGTGGCCTACGCGTTGGTCGTGAAGCTGAAAGACAATGCGCCGACCGGCTACTTGAATGAGCAAGTGTTTCTGCTGACCAACGACCGCCGTAGCGATCGCATTCCGATCGAAATCACCGGGCGCATCGCCGCCGACCTGACGGTCAGTCCGTCGTCGTTGTCGCTCGGCGTCCTGCGGCCGGGGCAGAAGGTCACCAAAAAACTCGTCGTTCGCGGCAGCGGCCCGTTCAAAATCACCGGGGTCCATTGCGAGGATACGGCGTTCGAGTTCAACGTGGACGACACCGCGAAGCCGTTGCATCTGGTACCGGTCACGTTCACGGCCGGCAATGAACCTGGCAAGTTAAACTGCAAGATCGAGATCGAAACCGATCTCAACGGCGGTCTCAAAGCAGAATGCCTGGCCCACGTGCAAATCCAGGCAGCGGAGATCGCGCAGGAAAAGGCCGCAGACGCGAAGTAAGTGCCCTAAGCCCCGAAGGGACGTCAGAAAATAGCCAGGGGTGCAAACCCCTGGAAAATGCGACACAAAGTTTCTCAAAAGCCCCATCGGGGCGACACAACTGATGGCAATAACCGTCGGAGAGTGGCGCCCCGGTGGGGCTCTCGTTTTTGTTGCATTATTTTCCAGGGGTTAGCACCCCTGGCTATTGTCTTTCGCCCTTTCAGGGCTATTGAGGGCTGCGAATAAGTGTCCTATTTAGGGCTGTTCATCGCGCGCCGCCGTACGCCGCGCGATGATCGCCGTGACGCTTCGCGCGACCGGTAGCAAAAGGATCGTCGCCGCGTTGTCGCCATCAACGCGCAATAGTTTGCGGACCTTCGCGGGATCCTCCGTCACGCCACGTTTCTTGATTTCCAGCCGGCCGATGTGCCGCTCCTTGAGCCAGGCCGCTAAACGCGCGGGCCGATAGGGCATCGATTCCAAGACTTCAAAGCAAGCCAGCGCTGGGTCCGCCACGGCATAATCGCCGGTTAGGTAAGCAATACCCGGCGTGATTGCCGCCAGCGAGTGCTGCTTGGCTAAGTGTCCCGCCAGATCGGCGGCGAGCACTGCGGCGTCAGGTTCCAGGACATAGCGGCCAATCGCCGCGGCATGCGGTAGCTCCATGCTTGGCGGGCCGGCAACGGTGGCCAGCACCGCGCGGTCGGCGGGCGTATCGAGCGCGCGAGCCAGGAGCGTCGCACGGACCTGCCCAGCGCCTTGCGACAGGTCTCCGAACCAGACGACTTGCTGTTTGCATTCGCCGGCGCGACTGATCCATTCTCGCTCGGCGGCAGTGCTCCACGCCAACGGCAAGTCAGTGGCCGGAGCGAGTTTGATCGCCCCATGCGGGTGCCGGGCGAACAGTTGCTCGATCAGATCCGGGCGCGGCTCGTGAATCTCCAAATGAGTAGTGCGGCGGCCGGCAGGGCGACGATCGGGATCAATGTGCCAGGCGTCGGCCGCGACCGCTTCCGGCGTGAAATCCATCGTCGCCACCTGGCCTGGCCGGCCCAACGCATTGAGATTGGCCTGTGCGAACACCGTGACTGCGGGGTCGCGGTCAAGGCCGATGGTTTGTGATTTCGTCGCCAGCGACATCAAGTCGCCGCCGATGCCGCAGCACAAGTCCGACACACGATCGAAGCGATCAAACCGCCGTGCCTTGTACTCGGCGATCGCCTGATCGGTCGCCTGTTCGAGGGGGACGGCCTGAAAGAACAGACGATCGGCGGCCAGAAACTTCGCTCGGGCGCGTTCCCGTAGTTCGAGCTGGCCCAATACGGCCGCGGTGCGTTCCGCCGAGAGCTCGCGCCGCAGCCGTGCGGCCCGTTGGACGGCCGTGCCTGTCAATTCGGCGGCGCGGGCCAGCCAAGCGCGCCCGCCGTCGCCGACCAACCATTCGCAAGTGTCGGCGTCGATCATCTCAGGCCAATGGACGATGAAGGAGTTTTCATAGTGTGCGGCAGCGTCCGGCTGATAAGTGCGAGGTACGAGAGCACTTTTTATCACTCGCCGGCTCGAACGGTTCTCGGTTCGTCGTCCGGCGGCTGTTATAGTGTAAAGGGCAACCAGCAGGCCGGGGCGAGTTGTTTTTGTGGCCGACATGTACACGTATCTGACGATGAGCCTCGGTCCCCGGGCCGGGACGAGCTATCTATTGAATCCCCTGGCCGAGAACCGCATCGGGCGGGGCACCGATTGCCTGGTCGTGTTGACCGATCCGCGCTGTTCCCGCGTGCATTCGGTCGTCACCCGGCGCGACAACCGCTGGCACGTGCGCGACTCCGGAAGCCGGAACGGGACATTCGTCAACGAACAAAAGGTCGACGAAGCCGTGCTCGACGAAGGGCATCACCTGCGGGTCGGCTCGACGGAATTCTCCTTCCATCAAAGCAGCGAGCCTCCGACCGCTCACGTCGACGGCCTGGGACTGTCGCAGACGTTTATTCGCGACACGCGCTATGGCATGGTCGATTCCGCGGCGCTGCCGATGATGGCGCTGATCGAATCGGAACAAGCGCAAGACTTGCTGCTGCTGTATCAACTGAGCGTGAAGTTGCTCGGTTACACCAGTTCGAACGACGTGCTCCGGGTGGCGCTCGATCTGCTGCGCGACCGGACCGGGGCGTCGGTTGTCGGTTTCCTCTGGGTTACCGACGAAGGCACGCTCAAGCCGAAGATGGTCATCCCGGAGCGCGCCGCCGGGCAGGTCATCCTCAGCGAATCGCTCACGCAGCACGTGATCAGCGAAGGCCACGCAGTGTGGATCGCCAACCAGGCCGGCGGAACGCACGATCATCTTGAGTCTTACGCCGACGCCCTCTGTGTGCCGATGGTTCGCCCGGAGGGAGTGCTCGGCGCATTGCACGTCTATCTCGACCGGGGACGCTTCCGGCAATCGCATTTCGATTTCGCAATCTCGCTGGCCAACATGACCTCGGTCGCGCTCGTCCGCGCGCGGCGCGATGAATCCTTGGTAGTCGATCTCGCAAGGCTCAAGGTCAAGACGAGCGGGGCCGATGAGTTGGTCGG
>JAWXBP010000533.1 GCA_034440135.1 Planctomycetia bacterium | reverse complement strand
ACCTTTTCGGTCAGAGCGCTCTTCAGCCCGGTGGCATCACGGGCTTTTTTCCACTGCTTGTCGTCGAACACGTCATCGAACATGAGGCTGCCTCCTGTTGCGGGTCGTCGAGCGTCTAGGTAAGGGATGGTCGCTGCGCGCGGCGGTAACTGGTTCCGGACCGTCCCCAAGTTCGCGTTGTCCCATGAGCCCGATATGGTAACCACGCCCCGGACGGTCCGCAAAAGTCGAGAATGCGACACTCGCTGCGACGGCGGAACGGTTGGCCGAATGAGACCGGTTGCCGGCATTCGAATCAGGTTGAGCGGTCGGGGGGTGAGCGATTCACGCCAAGTCCGGCCAGGGTTTTTTCGCTGGTCTCGTCGTTCAAGTGGTATGCCCAAATCGAGCCGAACAGTCGCTGCCATGCGGTCACGGAGTAAGAATGGTTCCCTCAATCCTTTGAGGCTGAAAGCTCGATCCACTTAGACTGAACCGTTCCGTTCGTCCGGGCCGCACTCGACGGCGCGGTGGCCGAAGTGGCGAAAATTCTTCAAGACGCCGAGCGGCGGCAAAGCTCTGAGGAGGGTGCGCACAGGCCTTCGCCCGGAGGGCGAGCGATGGTTGCCAGGGGATTCATCCCCTGGGAATGTGGATCCTATTCTTTCCGCCGCCCGCAGGGCGGACGAGCGCCGGGAACCAAAATGGCGGGTCATCGGCCAAATAGCCACTGAAGGAAGCTCACGAACGTTACCGTGATCTTCCACTTCCGTGTGCGTGATTCGAAAACGCCCTTCGAAGTCTTTTCTCGCGTCCATTCCTGTTCGAACTCGATACCGGCCATTTCCTGTCTCCAACACATCGCCTGCCGCAAAGTGCGGCTTGCATAACCGTCGGCGCAGCGTTGGGCAAAAGATGCCCAATGGTTGGCAATTCGCTCGGAAAGGCCGCAAATGCCGGTATCGGCGCAGTAAGAAAAGTGCGCAGCTGTTGGGTAATGGATACCCAACGATCCAACGCGCGGTCGATTATTCTTCGTCGCGCTCGTCTTCGTTGCCTGGTTTGCTGCCGTAGAGAAGATGGGGCGCGAATTCGCCATTCAACAGCTTCAATGCTGCCGCCAGTCGCGCCGCGTCAGCACAAACCGCTTTGTACTTGCCATGCCCCTTGAATTGCTGTTTGAAGAATGCCGACGCGGTCGCTCGGTCCACGCCCGCCAGCCGAGCCAGTTCGTTGTTGCCAATTGGTTCCAGGTTCAGGGAACCGCCATCGGCGTACTTGTGATGCTTCGTCAGAGCCGCAATTAGCTTCGTCCGGCCTTCGCCCCGTTCGGTACTTCGCTTGGATCTCGTGGGCGTTATGGTTCCGCCCGCTGCTCCCGACGACTCCCATTTGACCGCGTTGCTGGCCGACACGGAGTCGATTGATGCCGATGGGTGCAATTCGGACTTCACGAAGGATTCAACGTCCTCATACCATAATTCGAGTTTGTGGAGGTCAGTCGGGTCGACTAGCTCGGTGACGGATCGGATGAAAACGAAAGCGGCCGCCGCGCGGTTGAATGCGGGTCGATCGTGGGAACCAGGTGGGAGTGAAACAATCCGTTCCCCGCGTTCAAGTGCGTCGCGGATCGCTCCCATTACGACGACTTTCTCGTCCATTGATGGCTCGCGGTCGTCGGGAATCGGTAGCGGTCGCTGAATCGTCGGCTCGTTCCAATGCGCCAACTCCTCTGGGAAGTATGCCGCGACCAATCGGCAGTCGTCAGGGGCACCGGAAAACCGTTTCGAGACGGCTTCGCGCCGGTCGTATCGGTCAAAAGCGCTGGCAATCAGTGAAACGAACTCGTACGCCAGGGCGTGTTCCTCGCGTCGACGGATCCAGTCGTCTCGGCGGTCACGGGCACCGAGAAATTCGGCGGCCCAGCGGTCGAACCGTTTTCGAAATGGCTCGACGCCGTAATCGTGAATCAACCGATCGACTCGCTGCGCGACTGGCAGCAGCCAATCGCAATTGCGCTCGCGCCCAAAGGCCATGGTCGAGAATCCTGTTGAAATCGGGCTGGCGCGACGACGGAGGAAAAAGCGATCCGTCGCCGGGCCGCTTAGTCGCGATATTTCAAGCCCGACGCGAAATCCCGCGAATGAGATTATAGACGGTCTTGGCGTATTTGGGATATTTGACGTCACACTTGGAGGTCTATCAGAGAATTCTCCGAACCTTCGGTCCCAATGCCGTGTCGATGCCTGAATGGCCACTACTGCAAACCGAGAGCGGGCCCGTGCCATGAGCGTGGCGAAACGAATCTACGAAGCAATCGAAAAGATTCACCGGCAGGACTTTGAGGGAGCACTGATTCCGACGAGCATTGCTCTCGATCGAACTGCGCAGAAGTTTTATCGCAAGGACAAGAGCAAGAAATCGGACTACAAGCAATTTCTCACGGACAACATGGCGTTAATCACTCGTGTGTCCCTGGGGACGTCTGTCCTCAACCTTCACGTTGCATTTCACCATCCTGACATTGAGTTGGACGCCAATGGAATGTGCAGGTTCGAAGCGATTATCTACCATGCGGTGCGGTGCGGGTTAGTCCATGCCGCTGAATTGCCGGACAATCTCGTGTTCGAACCCGGAAAGCGTCTTGAACACAGAAAGAATCTTCTGATCTTGCCAGCTGAGCTAATCTCTGGATTAATGATGGCGGTGGTGTGTTGTCCGGTGAATGCGAAGGAACGCGTGCCGGATGGCGCATGCGTTGTGATTGGCGACGTGGAGCATCCTGTGAACCGCTTCTGGGGTAATCCTCAGCGATTGTTAGAACTGCTTTAGCGCCTCAGTTCTTTTTTTGTTCGGCATTGGATTCGCGAATTGGGACGCGTCACAGGCACCAGCACGTAGAGGGAAGCATGGCAAGGCAATTCAGCAACGATCCCGTCAAAGCAAACGATCTGAATGACTACTTGAGCGGCGCATCCAGTTTTGCTTTCGAGCTGAAATGCCTGGAATTGCTCTTGGGATTGGGTTTTGACTGCCGGCACAGTGGCTTCTATGCGGACCCAGTCACGGGAAAGCACCGACAGTTCGACATTCGAGCCGTAAAGAGCAACGGCGCGCTTCGGCTCTATTGCGCTGTCGAGTGCAAGCGGTTGTCCGACTCTTTTCCGCTCCTCGTCAGTTGCGTCCCGCGTAGCCGTAGCGAGAGTCATCACAACGTGATTTTCTCCTTTGACGAGTTCACCAGTACGGGGTCACGGGGGACGTTTGCGCGCTCGGCAGGCCACGCTGATTACGAAGCGAGGCCGTCGGGTGCTTATCCGGGGAATGCACCCGTCGGCAAGGAGTGCGTTCAAGTCGGTCGAACCGACAAGGGAGAAATAACTACCAACGACGCCGATATGTTCGAAAAATGGTCGCAGGCGATTTCGTCCGCACACGAACTCGTTGCTGAGGCGTGGCACGTAGCCGCATCAAGCAAGTTGTATTTTCTTTCCGTCGTGCTACCGATCGTCGTCGTCCCCGATGATACGCTGTGGCAAGTCAACTACAACAGCAACGGATCACGGCACCGCGACCCATTTCAAACCGACCGATGTAGCTATCTCATAACGCGAAATGAAGGTGACCGCATTTCGGTCGTCACGCATTTGGAATTCGTAACTTTCTCCGGGCTATCAAACCTCCTCAATCAAGTGCTTCAGATACAGGGAGACTGGTTTCCGGCGTCCGTCTCGCGGCAGGCTGAAGCAATGCTTCGAAAACACGAAGAGTTCCAACAGCAGGGTCTGTGATCGTTTCTCGCCTTCGCCGCGAGCGAGCACCCTCAGTCGTGCACTTCCGCGAGAGTCCACAAATAGCGGAATGCGGGGTCGGCGGTTACCCGACCGTTCAATCCCTATGGCAGCGACGTGGTTGCCGTACCGGCCTGAGGGCGCGGGGGCCTACTGCTTGGCTACGCGTAATCTCACGCCAAAATATCCCGCACCACCCGCCCGCTCACATCGGTCAGCCGCCGCTTAATACCGTTGTGATAAAACGTCAACCGCTCGTGATCGATACCCAATAGGTGCAGCACCGTGGCGTGAAAATCGTGCCAGTGCACCGGGTTCTCGACCGCCTTGTAGCCGAAGTCGTCGGTCGCGCCGTAAGCAAAGCCGTGCTTCAAGCCCGCACCGGCCATCCACACGGAAAAGCCGTATTGGTTGTGGTCGCGCCCTTCGCCCACCCCGTCGGCTGCCGCCTGCGTAAACGGCGTCCGGCCGAATT
>JAWXBP010000532.1 GCA_034440135.1 Planctomycetia bacterium | reverse complement strand
GTTCAACAGCAGCGGCGGGCTGGTCTGGGCGCGGGCGCTGCAAAGTGTGGAACCCGTCTTTGTGTACGGACTCGATGTGGATGCGGCCGGCGCTGTTTACGCTGCGGGAGCGTTACTTGGCGAAACCGACTTTGATCCGAGCGCCAGCAGTTTCATGCGGACGCCTGCCGGAGACGTCGATGCATTCATCCTGAAGCTCACGCCGACCGGCAATCTGGATTGGGCCGAAACCTTCGGCGGAACCGGCACCGACGCCGCCTTGGGACTCGCCGTCGACTCGCTGGGCGTGATTCATCTCGCCGGGTACTTCCAGTACACGGTCGACTTTGATCCGAATCCGCTGGCGACTTACTACTTGGCAAGTCCCAGCACCATGAGCTGCGCATTCCGTCTTCGATTGCGGCAGGCGTAAGGTGATTGTGGCGTAGGAGAACGGGCGTCTAATGTCGGCATAGAATGCGATCTTCCCTCTCGATTCCGACACGCGCGGGGCCAACGGGTTGGACAGAAATTCCCGCTCGCAATAGTCGTAGGAGGAGTCGAACACTGCTGGAATTCTTCGGAAGAAGAGGAGGTTGAGGCCGAAAACGGCGCAGATTCGGGCGCACTCGGCGCGTAAATTGGCGGCATGGCCGGGGTTTTACTCGGTACCCCGTGTACACATTGTTACCCTGGTCTGCGGTATGGCGGAGAAACAACGCGAGCCCAACACGACCCTTTGGATGCAGAACTGTGTTTGCAACGCCGGTCGTCTCACTCAAACCGATTGCACGGCAGGTCGTGGCCGCGTCGGTGTGTCGCACCGGAGCGATTCGAGCGGCCAAATTGCGCGCTCAGAACGCGCCCAATTGAGCGGGCCCCGACGGGGCCATTCGGGCATTTCGCTTGTGGTCACCAGCTGACGACTCGAAGAGTCGCTTTGAGCGTCAAACTATGTGACTGGAAGCAGGTCGACTGACTCCGCAAGCTGCCATTTCGACTGTGGTTGCTTTTGATTGTTTCGGAATTCCTTGCTGAGCTCAATCTCTGGCCGACCCCGCTAGCGATGCTGGAAAATGTTGTAATTTCGACGTAGTGTACAATGTCGACAATGAAATGGTTTGGTCGTGACAGCCCATGCGTTCTCAGGTCGGAGCAGAAGTGCTTTGAGAGGGACGGCTAACGGAACTTCGATCCTAACGATTCCGTATGCGAGAATATCGTGACCCCCGAAAAATCCGAAAACTTGGCGGCGTCGCCGCGCGGCAGCATCATCAACTCCGCTGCGTATTGCAACGGCGTGCGAGTGGCGATCGTACCCATTCCTGATTTAGGAGACGCCTGGCGCCACTCGGATCGTTTTTTCTGGGTCGGGCTCTACGAACCATCGGAGCCGCTCCTAGCGCATATTCAACAGGCATTTGGTCTACACGAGCTAGCGATCGAAGATGCTCATCAAGCGCATCAGCGTCCCAAGCTGGAAATCTACGACAATTCCATATTCGTCGTAATGCGCACGGCGCGGCTCTGTGAAGGCGGCGAACGCCGCATCGAATTCGGCGAAACGCATGTGTTCGCAGGCCCCCGCTATATCGTAACGGTGCGGCACGGATCGATGAAGTCGCATGTCGGACTGCGCGCTCGCTGCGAAGCCTCTCCCCAACTGTTAGCCAAGGGAGAAGGCTTCGTGCTCCATGCTCTCATGGACTTTATTGTCGATCAGTATTTTCCGATCCTCGACGCACTCCAAGCGGAATTGGATGATTTGGAAGAGCAGATTTTCAGCGGCACCTTTGTGAGAAGCGTTACGGCCCGGCTGTATCACCTGCGGCGCGATTTGCTTGCGCTGAAACAAGCCGTCACGCCGCTGATCGAAGTTTCGGCCCGACTATCCCGAAGCTCGGATTTGGTCCCTCCGGACACGCGACCGTATTTCCAGGACGTCCACGATCACGTCGTGCGCATTGGCGATTTGATTAACAACTTGGAGCAGCTATCTCAAATCGCGCTGGAAGCCAAGTTCGCACTGATTTCCGTCGCGCAGAACGACGACACAAAGCGGCTGGCCGCGTGGGCGGCGATCATTGCCGTGCCCACGATGATCGCGGGTCTCTACGGCATGAATTTCGACTTCATGCCCGAAACCAAATGGGCTTACGGCTACCCCGTGGTTATCGTCGTAATGCTCACCCTCTGCAGCTTGCTTTATCGCTGGTTCCGCAAGGTCAAGTGGCTCTAGAAGTGGCGCCTACGGAAAACTTTGAACATTTGTGCAAGCTGCGTCGATCACAGCGACCTGAGCAGGTTCGATCAAACCACCAGGTGCAATAGGTTGGACAATCCTCTGCAAGTTAGCGATTCACGCGGCTGCTGGCGGTGAAAAACGCCTCGGCAGCCAACTCCAGACAGAGACCTTTCCTCAGTAGTTGTGACAGACAGGGAGGCGTAGTTCTTGCTGAATGAGTGGCTTGCATATTATGCCCAAATTGCCACAAAATGATGTCTCTGTTGCTGCCCGCTGCTTGGGACAATTACATGCCCGCGAAAAAGCCCGTGAAGAAGGCGGCCGCACGGACCACTGCGAAGTCCTCCAAGGTTGCGAAGCCGGCGGCTGCGACGACGTTCGCGTCGAAGACCGCAGCGCCAAAGCTTGCGCCGTCGAAGCCGTCCACCGGGAAGACTTCCGCAGCGAAGGCCCCAGCAGCGCGCATATCGCTTTCGGAAGTCATGACCATCCTGGAGAAGCTCGGCACGGAGCAGACCCGCAAGACGTGGGCGCGGCACGGCGCGAAGGGACCGATGTTCGGCGTCCTCTTCGGCGAACTCTTCAAGTTGATGAAGCGGATCGACGTTGATCACGAACTCGCGCGAGAGTTGTGGGCGACCGGCAATGTCGACGCGCGGAATCTTGCGATGAAGATCGCCGATCCGCGGGCGATGACGCCGGACGAACTCGACCGGTGGGCGATCGAGAATCCAATGCGCATGTGTGGCCTCTACGTCGCAACGCTCGCAGCCGAAGGCCCGCATGCGCGCGACAAGTTGCGCGAGTGGCTGAGCTCGTCGAACGAGCGGCTGCGCGCGACGGGGTGGACGCTACTTGGCCGCCTCTCCGACCTAGACGAGTCGTTTCCCGAGGACCAACTACTCCATAGCATCGAAGTGATCGAGAAGTCGATTCACGCCGCGGCGAACGAAGTGAAGAGCGACATGAACCGGGCGCTGATCACAATTGGCGGTCGGAGTTCTGCGCTGCGGAAGGCCGTGCTCGCGGCGGCGAAGAGAATCGGCGAAGTGACCGTCGACCACGGCGACACAGCCTGCAAGACACCGGACGTCGCCACAACCGTGGAAAAGATGTGGGCTCGCTCCGGTACCAAGTTCGGATCGCCCGCTGCGCACGAGCGCTCGATGAAGTCGATGCGCCGCCGCTGCTGAGGTGTATGGCCGCCACCTTGAATTCAGGAAAGTGCTCCAATAAAACTGCTCAGATTGCCATGTTGGTAGCGTAGAACTTGTCGTCTTAATACTTGGGGACCTTCACTCACGGACTGATCCCGTTTGCAACGCCAGGATCGGCATTTCGGCACGGTCAACAGTACATTCGCATTCTTGAGGAGGCCTCGCTTGCTGTCCCTGCGCCCTTATTGTCTCGCGTCCTTTTCCGTGCTTTTGGCGACAGTAGCGCTTGCCGACGACCGTGCCCGCAATGCGCTAGACAACTGGCCGCAGTGGCGCGGACCGCTCTCGACAGGCACAGCGCCGAACGGTAATCCGCCGCTGGTTTGGAATGAAGCAGATGGGACGAGCATCCGCTGGAAGTCGGAAATCCCGGGTCTCGGCCATTCGACCCCAATTGTCTGGGGCGACCGCATCATGCTCACCACCGCCATTGCTGTTGGGGATGCGCTTCCCCCGCACCCCAGCACGGCGCCGGGCAATCACGATAACCTTCCGGTCACGCATCGTCACAGATTCGTCGCATTGGCGGTCAGTCGGTCAAGCGGCAAGATTCTCTGGCAGCAAACGTTGCACGAGGCACTGCCACAGGAACAGGGGCACCGCACCGGGAGCCTGGCGTCGAATTCTCCGGTGACCGACGGTGAGCACCTGTTTGCCTTCTTTGGCTCGTTCGGGCTGCATTGCCTCGACCTCGACGGCCAGCTTGTTTGGAAAGCCGACTTTGGTCCGATGCAATCGCTCCACGGGCACGGCGAGGGAAGCTCACCGGTGCTTTACCAAGAAACGCTCATCGTCAACTGGGACCACGAGGGAAATTCGTTCCTCGTAGCACTCGACAAAAATACTGGCAACGAGCGGTGGAAGGTGACGCGTGAGGAAGTCACCTCCTGGGCTACCCCTATCATCGTCGAGCATGCTGGAAAACCTCAGGTTATCGTCAGCGGAACGAACCGCGTCCGCGGGTATGATTTGGACAACGGCAAGGTTCTCTGGGAATGCGGGGGACTATCAAGTAACATCGTCGCATCGCCCGTGTCCGGCGACGGAATGGTCTTCGCCGGCAGCAGCTACGACAAGCGGGCCTTGCTCGCGATTCGTCTCGCTGGCGCGGCTGGGGACATCACCGGTACCGACCAAATCGTCTGGAACAGATTTCGCGGCACGCCCTACGTTCCCTCCCCGCTGCTCTACGACGGCGGGCTCTATTTTCTGTCGCACTATCAGGGAATTCTCTCGCGCGTCGATGCGCAAACTGGCGAGGAACGTCCGGGCCCTTTCCGGCTCAAGGAGATTAACAACGTCTATGCCTCCCCGGTCGCCGCCGCCGGTCGCATCTACGTCACCGATCTCGATGGGACAACGGTAGTCGTTAGCAGCGGTGATGTGCCGCGGCTCCTCGCACTGAATCGCCTCTCCGAACCGATCAGCGCCTCTGCCGCGATCGCTGGCCGCCAGCTCTTTCTTCGCGGCCACAAACATCTCTACTGCCTGGAAGGCGACGAGAAGTAAGCGTAGTAAGCCTTGTCTTCGTCCGGTCGATGTGACCGAAGCAGTCTAACGGACGCAACTATTGCCAGAACACGCGCGGTTCAAACGTGGGTTCTTACTGCGTCTCACTCAATGACCAGGCCGACGCGTAAATGACCCATTCCGTCGAACTTCGCGTCCGCGCGGCTGCGCTGAGGCACCCCTATTGAATGATACCGTTTCGTTGGGCAGGCGACTGACGCAAACAGTTCTCGACAACTTTTTTCGTACGCAACGTCCCGCGTGTTTGTTGGACTACGGCGGCCACATCGCTCGAACACAGGGCTGCATATCGCGCCTGCGCAGCGGCTGAGTGCGGTCGGATACCCCTTTAACCGACATTTCCCAGATGGGTTGAGCCGGGAACCGCTCCAAGCTGGGAATGTCGCCTATTTTGACAAGCTGCGTCCCCCTCGGCAAGATTGTGCGG
>JAWXBP010000531.1 GCA_034440135.1 Planctomycetia bacterium | reverse complement strand
CCGCACAATCTTGCCGAGGGGGACGCAGCTTGTCAAAATAGGCGACATTCCCAGCTTGGAGCGGTTCCCGGCTCAACCCATCTGGGAAATGTCGGTTGACGACGGCGTGGATTTTTACTGGGCGCGCTCGCGGGTGTTGGAGCGACTGGGAACCGCGATCGCCACGCTGCCCGAGGGCGTCACGCCGACGCTGGGACCCGATGCCACGGCGCTCGGGCAGATCTTCTACTACGTGCTGGAAGGTCCGCCGGGAATGAACCTGGCCGAGCTTCGCACCATGCAGGACTACGTTATCAAATACGAGTTGCAGTCGGTGCAAGGCGTCAGCGAAGTCGCCAGCGTTGGCGGATACGTTCGCCAGTACCAGATCGAAGTCGATCCAGACGCCCTGCGATTCCACGACGTGACACTGGAACGGCTCATCACTGCGGTGAAGGATTCCAATATTGACGTCGGTGCGAAGACGGTTGAATCAGGGGGGATGGAGTACGTCATCCGCGGCCGCGGCTTTATCGGTCAGAACAAGGACGCCCAGCAGGCCCTGGCCGATATCGAGAAAACAGTCGTGCTGACGCGCAACGGCGTGCCAGTCCGTATTCGCGATCTGGCGCAAGTCCAACTGGGCCCCGACTACCGCAGCGGCGCGATCGACCTGAACGGATCCGAGGCCGTCGGCGGCGTTGTTGTCATGCGATTCGGCGAAAATCCGCGAGCCGTCATTGAGCGTGTGCGCGAGAAGCTCCAGCAATTGGAACCGAGCCTCAAGGGAGTCAAGGTCGTGTCGGTGTACGATCGCACCGGGCTGGTCGACGAGACGGTCGCCACGCTGACCGAGTCGCTGCGCGAAGAGCTGGTAATCACGGCGGTGGTGATCGTGCTGTTCTTACTGCATTTCCGGGCCAGCGTCATCGTGGCGATCACTTTGCCAATGGCCGTCCTGATGTCGTTCATCGGTATGCGGTGGTTTCAGATCGACGCCAACATCATGTCGTTGGCCGGAATTGCGATTGCCATCGGCGAAGTCGCCGACTTGGGAATCATTATCTCTGAGAACATCTATCAGCATTTGGTCGATTGGGAATCGCAACGAGGCGAAAAGGAGGGTGATCCGAGAAGTCGTACGGACGTCATCATTGAAGCCACTTATGAGGTCGCTCCCGCCGTAATGACGGGCGTATCGACGACGATCGTGAGCTTCCTCCCGATCTTTTTTTTGACCGGGCGCGACCTGAAACTGTTCGGACCACTGGCGTGGACAAAGACGTTCGCCATGCTGGCGGCCCTGCTCGTGGCCGTGTTCCTAGTGCCCGCGCTGTGCCGCATGCTTCTGCGCACATCCAGCTGGAGCCGTCGCCGGGGCATGGCCGTGGCGCTGGCCGCAGGCGGCATCGGCGCGTTGGCGCCAGTGCTCCTTTGGGAACCATGGCTCGACGAAGCGGCGCCGTGGTCCCTGGGCCTTGTGTCGCTACTTACAGGTCTGACTGTCACGGCACTGACTTACGTCATGACACGCGAGCGTCTGCGTCCCATTGAGGAGAATCCGACCAGCCGCATGATTCTCTGGTTCTACGAGCCCACTCTCCGCTTTCTGCTCGCTCACAAATTCAGCTTTATCTCCGTCCCCATTCTCATCATCGTCTTGGGAGCCGGGGCTTGGTTCGGACTGCCTATCGTGATCTACCCAGCTGAGCAGTTCGCGCGTGCGCTCGGCGCGGAGCCAAATGATCTGCCGGGCTACGTCGACTTGAAGCACACCTTTCCCGGCCTGCGTACGGACGATTGGATCGCCCTCGACGAAGGCACGTGGTTCTACATGCCGACGCTCTACCCAGCCGCCAGCTTCACGCAGGGCCTCGAAGTATTACAAACCCAGGACGCTTTGATTCGCGAAATCCCCGAAGTCGAAAACGTGCTTGGCAAGATCGGGCGTGTCGAATCGGCGCTCGATCCCGCGCCGGGCGTGATGATCGAGACTTACGTGATGCTCAAACCGGAGGCCCAATGGCGCGATGGTGTGACGATGGAGTCGATCTGGAGTCAGATCAATGCGGTGGCGACTTTGCCAGGCGTAACGCCCGCGTCGCCGTTGCAGCCAATCGAAGGCCGTGTCGTCATGCTGCAGAGCGGTATTAAGGCCCCCATGGCGATCCGAGTCTATGGCGACAGTCTAGATGGACTGGCAGACGCAGCCCGCCTCGTGGCCGACCGACTGCGGCAAGTCCCCCAGGTCAACGCTGCCACAGTGAATCCGGACATTGTGCTCGGGGTGCCGTACATCGAGTTCGAGGTCGATCGAGACTCAGCCGCTCGCTACGGCATGTCGACAATGGCCGTCAACCAGATCATCGAAACCGCGCTCGGTGGCATGAATCTGACCCAAACCGTGGAAGGACGCGAACGCTATCCCGTTCGAATTCGCTACCAACGTGACTTGCGCGATCAGATTGACAAACTCGGACGCCTGCCCGTCGTCACGGAAACGGGTGAGGTCGTGCCGCTCGAAGACCTTGCGAAGATGACGACGACCTGGGGACCCGGCATGATCAGCAGCGAAGACGCGCGACTCGTCGCTCACGTCGCCTTCGCCCCTTCAGGCATGGTTGGCGACCTGGAGACGGTCGAAGCCGTGGAGAGCCAACTACGCACGGCGCAGAACGATGGATCGCTCAAACTGCCGACGGGTTACTCGCTCTTAGCGGTCGGTTCCTTTCAAAATCAGATTGAGGCGAATCGCCGCTTGTTGATCATTATCCCGATCGTCATCGTGGTGGATTTGCTGATCATCTATTTGAACTTCCGGAATCTGCCGCTAGCGCTGATTATCTTCTCACAGATTCCGATCGCCTTCTTCGGCGGCATGATCGGACTTGGGCTCGCCGGCATGGAGATGAACACCGCTATTTGGGTTGGCCTGATCGCACTCATCGGCATCGCCGAGGACGACGGCGTCGTCATCGCCACTTACATGGAGCAACTCTTCACTCGCCGGCCGATGCGGACGGTACAAGATGTCCGCGAAGCGACCGTCGAGGCCGGTCGCCGGCGCATCCGGCCGTGCCTGATGACTGCCTTCACCACCTTCGCTGCGCTGCTCCCCGTCATGCTCGCCACCGGCCGCGGGGCAGATGTAGCGCGTGCCATGGCGTTGCCGGTATTCTTCGGAATGTTTATCGAACTCGTATCACTCTTCGTCGTGCCAGTGCTCTATTGTGGTTACATGGAAACCCGGTTGAGCCTGGTTCCATCGGAGGAACCAGCTTAGGCGAGATATTGGAGGCTCCAAGTACTTGCCGAGCACTGTCGACCAAACGCATTCCAGAATGTCGCCGTGGGCCTTGTACGGGAGGCAGCTGTGCGTTTGACCTGTCGCTCCAGCCCGGCTGATACCTTCGGGATCGACGACTGCAGTGCCCCATCACCATCGTGCGTCAATACGGACCGTGACCAGCGGCAGCAATGTGACGCCGGCCACGGTCTGCCGTCAGCCAGTCTATTGCTTCTTGGGTTTGGGCTTGTCCAATCCCAGTCGTTTCATCAACTTGTCGTGCTCGGCGATGGCCACGCTCAACGACTCATCGATCCGCTCGCAGCAAGTTGTCGAGCCCTTGCCGTCGATTTCGGCCTTCTCGCACATTTCATGCAGTTCCTTGTGCGACTTCTCGGCTTCTTCCAGATTCTTGTCAATCAAGTCCAACGAGGCCACCGTCGCCTTGTTCCCGGCGGCATGCTTTCGCATCCAGGCCATATGCTTCTGCGACTTGACGATGTATTGCTCGATGGCGTCCGCAGTTTCCTTTGCCACCTCCGGTTCGACCTTCTCGACTTCTGGAGTACGGACATACTCACGGTAGGCGTGGGAATACTCGCGAGCGTTGCGCATCGAGCGATTGGCTGAACCGCTGCGGAAGTTGTATTCGCCCCGCATCTTCGACGTCGCATCCGATTGTTGTGCGGACGCAGGCGTAGTCGCAAGTGCGACAGCAAATCCAACGATGGTGAAAACGAACAGCTTGTACATCTGGCTTCTCCTTTGATGTTTGCGAGAATCTGCCACTTGTGAACACGACAAGAGACGGACTCAACGCGGTAGTAATTGCCATGCCGGTGACGGGCATTACACCTGGTGAAACGCGACGCGCGTAAATGCGCCTAAATACCGGCTCACGACGCAACGGTGCGGAATAACCCGCCCCTACTTTGATGCCGGTGGTGAGCCTCTTCTTCACGAAGGCAGTGAAAAGCGACAAGCAGTGCCCATTTCGTCGGTGTTTTAACGTTCGCAAGACTGACTCCCATGCCTATCATGGGAAGGAACGACAATGCCGGTCCGCCAAGGACGAATAGTCCGTAGCCTGCAAAGACATGCTTATTCCCACAGAGCCATTCGAAGATTGACCGCAGGTGTGCGAAACTGTCCCAAGGCTCGGTAACGAGTGAAGAAATGTGGCCGAACGAGCATCCAAACCTGAGCGAAACTGCTCAATCGAGCGCACTTGATTCTGGTTGGCCGCCAGCGGAGGAGGTGATCCGCACAGCGCAAGGCGGCGATCGGCAGGGGCAAAGGCGGCTATATGATGCTTGCCGTGAGCGTGTGTATCGACTTGCCTACCGGATGATCGGGCCGGACGATGCAGCCGACGTGAGTCAGCAGACATTCCTCCAAGTCTTTCGCAACATTACTCAATTCGCAGGTCAGAGTCGCTTTGAAACTTGGTTATTCCGCATCGTGTTGAACGAATGTTTCCAACTTCGTCGGCGGCGGGCTCGTCGGCCGGCGTATTCGCTTTGTGTTGACGTAATGGACCACGAGCCTGGGCAGGAACGGTCGACGGATGCGAGCGACCTGCTGGAAATGGCGCTTTTGCAACTGGATCCCGATCTGCGCAGCATTTTCCTGTTGCGGGAGATCGAACATCTCGGTTACGAGGCAATTGGCGAGGCCTTGGGAATTCCCGCTGGCACAGTGGCGTCGCGGCTCAATCGGGCGCGGCGTGAGTTGCAAGGAATCCTGATTGCACTTGGTTGGGAGCCCTGAGATGAATTGTCGCGAAGTTCAAGAGCAGTTGTCGGCGCTTCTCGATGGCGAGTTGTCCGAGAACGTGGCCGCACAAGTGGCGTCGCATGTGGAGTCCTGTCCGGACTGCTCCGAGCAACTGCGGGTCTTTCGAGAATTGTCCCGCTTGGCGACATCACTTAGCACGCCAGTTGCTTCTAACGCTTGGGAGGCGCTTAGCTCCGAGCTCGCAAACACAGCGCCGTCCAGTGAAGCGTTGACGCGATTCGGAATCCCTCGACTGAACTCGAAGTGGGCAGTCGCTGCAGGATTGCTTTTGGTCTGCGGCACAGTTGGCCTCGTCCTAGCCTTCCAATCGCATCACTCTCATAACATGGCGGAGGCGTTTGATCACTTCCTGGTGGAATTTGCGAAGTCGCCAAGTCAGGCCGAAGCCGTGCTGTCGACGATGTATGAGGGACAGCCTGTCACTGCCACCAAAGCCGAACGCCTACTGAATTACCGGCCAGCCATTTACCGCGGGCTTCCACCCGATTATTCCCTGAACAGCGCGTACGTCATGAAGATGCCATGCTGCACCTGTTTCCAGGCGAATCTTGCCTCGAATGACGGTGGCGGCATTGCCGTCTTCGAACACAACGGTGAGCAAGATGAGTGGTTCGGCGTCCGTCCTTCGACCGAGGTGCTTTGCCGGGGAATGCCCACGCGCCTCGTTCAAATTGATTCGTACTTAGCAGCCAGTTGTCCCTGCGGTCCCCGATACTTGACAATTGTTGGTGCAAAAAACGTTGAGGAAGTGGAGCGGCTCCTCGCGTTCTGGATCCCAGAGCATGGTCCCTGATAATGCAGGCTCGGGCGCATTCACATACTGACGTGCGACATGCACTCTTGCGACGTGTGGTGCTTGTTTCAGGCGACTGATGATCCGCATGTACATCGCTGTGCCCCGTGCGGATTTACGTCCGCCCCGACGCGGTTTGCACCAGAGAAGGTGCGACGGCAATGTCAGTCGACCAGGATTGTTTCGTCCCGAACCCCGTCATTCGTAGATCGGGTTCGTAACTACCACGAGGCCCGCGAGCGGTGGATTGCCGCGGGACTGCCGGTCCGGACCGCGGCAGAGATGGCCCGTCTACACGCCATCTGCAAAGCCTGCGAACATTTCAGCGGGTCTAGCTGCAAACTTTGCGGATGTGCGATTCATCCATCGCGGAGATGGCTCAACAAGCTCAATTGGGCCACCGAGCATTGTCCGTTGGCGGAGCCACGCTGGTAGGCGTGCGACCATCTCTGGAACAGACTTGCGGCGCGTTCAGTGGCTGGGGAGAATGTGACGCAATAGTCCGGGTCCTCATCCAGGGCAGATTCTCATGTTCGCTCAACGGCTGCTGCTGTGCGTCGTCCTACTTCTCGTCCCTTCCGCCGCCCGCGCCGAAATCTACCGCTGGGACAACGGCGAGGTGATCCCGGGCACGGAAGGGATCACATTAGGTCCTGGCGTGCAACTCGATCACCTTGAGTTGACCTTCGCTGAACTCAACGGGGATCTTACGAACGCAAACTTTTCCGGATCGAATCTGGCCGACGCGTCGATCTGCTGTTCACTTCAAGATGCCGATTTTTCCGGCACTATTATCCGCGGCGCCATTTTATATGGCGTTCAACGCGAACAACTCTATTCGACGCAAAGTTACCTGGAGCGGGACTTGCGCGGCGTTTTCTTCATCGGAGTCGACCTCACCGGCTGGGATCTGAGCCATCAGAACCTTTCCAACTCTGTTCTGCGGGGCGCTAATTTTACTAATATGGCGATGGTCAATGCCGATCTTACCGGTGCTGATCTACGAAAGTCTTTGGGAACCCTTAATCCATCGGTGAACTTGCGTAACGCGATTCAAGCCGACAGCGAGATTCACGGATTGAATTTGTTAGCAGGCGAGACATTGACGTTGCTCACGTCGGACTTGTGTGCGATGGAATGCGAATCGGTCGGAGTGGAAGTGTCGCAGTCATTCGTCGTCGCCGAGGGCGCTCAGCTGGAGGTGCTGATTCAACAGGGAAAGGCCTTCGGATTTCACAAGCCAATCCAAGTGCATGATTTGACTTCAGTGACGCTTGGTGGGACGCTTAATATCGTCGGCAATAAGTGGGGACACCGAGAGCAACTTTACGGCACTTTTGATCTTTTCGATTGGCCGAATCCACTCGACGGCTCAAATCGGTTTGATGCGGTCGTTGCTCCCCCCGGCATGTTTGTAGATTCCAGCCAACTCTACTCAACGGGCGAGGTCACGCTGACTGCCGTGCCGGAGCCGCACGCCGCATGGCTGATGATCGTTATGGCAACCCTGCTCATCGGGCCGCGTGTGGCCCGTCGTCTCAGTACGAAAACCTGGTCTGGCGTCGTTGCATTGGGGGCATTATCATGGCAGTCCCCGGCGCGTTGTGAAACATTCACGCTCTCGGAGTCTACCGTCGTCGACATCAATCACGCCTTCGATTCAGGCGTCCTGACGTCCGAAAAACTGGTGCAACTCTACCTCAATCGCATCGCGGCCTTCGACGACGGTGGCCCGGCGTTGAACTCGATGATCGCGCTGAATCCTGCGGCGTTGGAAACGGCGCGCGCCTTGGACGCCGAGCGCCGGGCTTCTGGGCCACGGAGCCCTTTGCATGGCGTGCCGATCGTGCTCAAGGACAATGTCGACACGTTCGACATGCCAACAACCTTCGGTTGCTTGGCACTGGAGGGTTCGATTCCCCCGGACGATGCCTTTCTCGTTCGCCGCCTGCGCGAGGCGGGAGCCATCATTCTTGGCAAGAACAACCTCGACGAATTTGGGGTTGCACTTAACGGTCGCAGTTCATTGGGCGGCCAAACACGCGACGCTTACGATCCAAATCGTGTACCGCTCGGTTCCAGCGGCGGTACCGGCGTGGCGGTGGCCGCCAACTTTGCCGCATTGGGCATTGGTGCCGATGCGATCGGGTCGGTCCGGATGCCCTCTTCAGCAAGCTCACTGGTCGGTTTAAAGCCAACGTTGGGATTGATCAGCCGTGATGGACCGATGGCTTACGATGTAACCCGTGAAATGGCCGGGCCGATGGCGCGCACGGTGACCGACGTGGCGATCACTCTCGATGTCATCGCCGGCTATGATCCGGCCGATCCGACGACTGTTCTCAGCCAAGGACATATTCCGGCAAGTTACCTGGATTCGCTCCAAATCGGCCGTCTTCAGCAGGCCAAGTTCGGGAAAGTACCCTATAGCGCTGTCGGCCGCACCAATACGATGCGGGACCTTGCCGAAGCCGCGTATCAAGAACTACAAGGACTCGGAGCGGAGTTAACGCGGCCAGTCGACGTGACCTTCATGCCCGATTGGTACAGCACGCTGTTCGATAGTGTCGAGTACGATTGGAATCGCTATCTCGAAAGTCTGGGGCCGGGAGCGCCAGTGAACTCGCTCGATGAGTTGATCGCGTCTGGCGAATACATGCCGTCGCTCGATGGTTACTTCGCGACGGTCATTCGCGGTGACACGCCTTACCTGGACGATCCGGCGTTTATTCAGCTACTGTCTCAACGAGACTCGTTGAGACAGCAATTGATCGGCATCATGAACTCCCAGGGCCTGGACGCCTTGGTGTATCCGACTTTTCCCCAAGCGCCCGCACTGACGACGGTCGAAGAACGCGTTTGGACTCAGGACCATTTTGACAACATGACTTTGGCTGCATTCCTGGGACTTCCCGCGATCACCGTTCCAGCGGGGTTTACGCCGGACGGCTTGCCGTTGGGCATTGAGTTCCTGGGCCGACCGTTCAGTGAACCGGAACTTTTGAGTTTCGCATATGACTACGAACAGGCCACGTTGCATCGACTGCCGCCGGCATCCACTCCACCGCTACCGGGCGAAACAGTGCCAGAGCCGAACTCGGCTTACTTGGCGCTTTCATTGACGATACTGCTTGTGTGCCATGTTCGACGGAGTCAAAACGCTTAACTTCCGTGGCGCGTCGCTGGGAATCTGCAACGGTTTTGATGTTCGCGCCGCGCGAAGGGCAGTCTTCGGATGGTTGCGCGCGATTGAGCGGAACGAACAGCTGTTAACCCAGGCCGCGCGAGAGTCAGAGACAACCGAGAGTTTTGGCTCGAGAATGCCCGATTCGGAGCCCAAATCGCCTACGTCCGATGTCGCGCCTTGCGAAGAAGAGACGAGCCAAGTGCGGCAATAGTGTCGCAAGTTGTTGCCATAACTGGCCCTAAATAGAACCTCGCCGCAAGTGTAGCGCTCGAATTCGAGAATATGCTTGAAAAAAGGCTGTTTCTGGCGTCATGCTCGCTATGCTCAGGACGAGGGGCTATTTAGAACGCAAAAAGCCGACGTCTCACGACGTCGGCTTTCCGTATAACCCTGCGGTAGGCGAATTTCGCTACCGACAAAACAAGTGGAGCAGGCCGGATGTAAACCTGCGACTGCAGGGTTATGGTGTCGCCTGTGTCGCTGTAGTCGTCTCAACGACACTCGCACCGAATTCGGCGCTCACGCAGCGAGGGCCGTCGCCCGGACGTGTTCAATTGCGGCGATCAACTCTTCGAGCTGCGAGGCGCTGAAGAGCCCATCTGGTCCCTGAGGTGTCAGGTCTGTGAACGGCGATTCGTAAAGTCGCGACGCTTCCATTTCGCCATGTTCCGTCAAGTGGTTGATGATCAGATTCACGAATTCGATCTGGTTG
>JAWXBP010000530.1 GCA_034440135.1 Planctomycetia bacterium | reverse complement strand
GCAGAAAGCGCCGAACGGGCTAGGACGCCGGCAGACGGCTGGCAAACGCTTCACGGCTCCTGCTTTCTCCGCCAAGTCCGTTTGGCCGTAGACATTTATCGTGAGTCGAATGTCTGAAGGCCGCGCCAGCTACTGTGCCGACTTCGGGGAAACGCCGGCCCGGCTTAAATTCGTGATGAACGTATGCCGTGTCGCGTGAAAGTCGGCGTACCGTCCTTCGCGGTCACGGTACGCGAGGAAGTCGGACTCCTCTCGACGCTCGCGCTCGGTCTGGTCGTGCTTCACTTCTTTCATCCATTCAGCACAGGCACGGGCCAATTCCTGCTGCATCATTTCCGATGTATAACGTTCCAGCCCGCCCGCTCGCTTGGGGACCGGAAACAAGATCTCTCCGGCAACTGATTTGTTTCACCCTCAATGAGACCCTTCGGCCGTTCGCTTAGCTGCGTTCTCCGGGCGACTCTCGTGGCAGTTGGCGCTGCCGCAGTTTGAGATTTCGTTCTCGTCTGCGCGGCCGGGCCGTGGCGAGCCTCGTTCGCAGGGCGGCGTGCAGCGTGGCTGGTCGGCTCCCCATCCTCGTCGACCAATGCGAAGAACCGCGAACCGACCTTCACAAACCAGCCTCTCCCCTAACAGAAGAAGTAGCCCTTGTTCTGAGAGCCTTTCTTCCGTCCCGTCTTACCCATGGCGCCTTCCCCCAGCGTTTAACTCCCGATACAATCTTGGATCACGTTGCGGCGCGGCCCCCGCCGAATTTAGTGCCGCAAAGAAGTGACAGAGGCCAAAGCGACGCTCTACCGGGAATAATAACCCAGGAAATGGTAGAGGGTTACGAAAACAGGCACCCCTAGCTCAATTGGATAGAGCATCGGTCTACGGAACCGAAGGTTACAGGTTCGAACCCTGTGGGGTGTACTTGCTACGTAAGGACTTACGACGAGTGCCGCGCATCTGATCCGCTAGTCGGGTACAGAATCGGTACAGAATCGAGCGTTTGGACAACAAAAAAAGGCCTCGCGAACGGTGTCAGCCGTCGCGAGACCTCCGCAAACCCTTCGGCTTGCTCTGTGGTGTCTTTCACCTTAAGAGCCGGAGGGTTTTCGCATGTCACGTCGTCCGCGTCCTTGGTTTTGGAAGGCGCGCCGAGCTTGGTATGTCACGCTGGAAGGCGCTCGTCATCGGCTTGGCGAGGACAAGTCAGATGCGTTTCAACGCTTCTATCAGTTGATGCAGCAGCCGAAGCGTTGCCACGTTGCCTCGCAGTCGCTCGTCGCCGTCATCGATGAATTCCTGGAATGGGTGCAAAAGCACCGGGCCCCGTCCAACTATGAAGGCTATCGCTACCGGTTGCAGCGCTTCGTCGAGCGTTGGCCCAACTTGCGTCCGGACGAATTGCGTCCCTGGCACGTCCAGCAGTGGGCGGATGCGTTTGATATTTCCCAAACCACGCGGCGCAACTATCTGCGGGCCGTCAAACGCTGCCTGAGGTGGGCGAAGCAGCAGGGCTACATCGACGCAAATCCGATTGCGGAGCTGCCGTTGCCGGCCGCTGAAAACCGCGAAGTCATGATTCGCCCAGCAGAGTTTGAGCGACTGCTGGAGTTGGTTCCACCGGGTGACTTTCGCGACCTGCTCCTGGTGACGTGGGACACGGGCTGCCGCCCACAAGAAATTCTGAAGGTGACGGCAAATCATGTGGACTTGACGCACGGCCGCTGGGTGTTCAAGAAGTCCGAGGCCAAGATGAAACGCAAGGTGCGCGTGGTGTATCTGAGTGAGCGGGCCCTGGTGATCACGCGACGTCTGATGGCGGCGCATCCCGCCGGCACGCTATTTCGGAATTCACGAGGCCGCCCCTGGACGACCTGCGCGGTGAATTGCCGTTTCCAGCAGCTCCGCATCCGGATGGGGATGGAATCCTTTCGGCGCGAGAAGGTGCGGCTGGATGAGACGGAATTGGCTGAGCGGGTCACACGATTGAGCAAGACCCGGCGCGAAGGCAACCAGCGGATTGAGAAGTCCGAACGTGAACTAGCCGCCGAGGCGCGTCGCAAGTTACGGTATCGTCGGGCCGCCGCCCTGGCGCCCCGTTATTCGCTTTACGCCCTGCGGCATTCCTGGGCCACGAACGCCTTGGAACGGGGCGTGGATGCCTTGACGGTGGCCGTCTTGATGGGGCACTCGGATCCCAGCACGTTGGCCCGCGTCTACCAGCATCTATCCCAGAATCCTGAACACCTGCGTGAGCAAGCTCGGCGGGCGATCACGCCATCGCCGGGAATGCCAGGCTAAAGCTTGAGATGTCGCAAAGATTATCGGCGTGGGACTGCGCGTGGTGTACGCACAGGTTGGCCCGAGCGGTAACGATTTTCGAGAAATCGTTGCAATTCCGCCTCCGCAATGCGAATGGTTCCTCGCCCCTGTCCCAAGTGTAAACGGCGCTCGAAGAGTGCAGCGCTTGGCGGGTTACCGATGGTCGGTCGAAAAGTGTAGTGCTCATGTTCCCTTCCGCGGATTCGTGACCG
>JAWXBP010000529.1 GCA_034440135.1 Planctomycetia bacterium | reverse complement strand
GCCGTTTACCCCGAGTTCGCGCAGTTCCTGGTCGACCAAAGTATCGAAAGCATCTCGCTCAACACCACGATTTGTAGCCACTGCCAAGCACACGCAGTGACAGTCTGAATGGTTCTCACAAGGAGGAATGGCTATGCTGGTGGTCAGTCGCAAAGTCGGCGAACAGATCTGTGTGCCGCAGTGTGACATTGTGCTTACGGTTTTGGCGGTCAATGGACGGAGGGTCCGACTGGGGATCGCGGCCCCCGAGAAGATTTCCATCATCAGGAAAGAACTGGAGGACGGTTCGCCACAACACAGTGCTCGTGCGGTCGCTTCGGGGACCGACTCAGAATCCGTGTCGCTTGGCTAGGCACAGTGACATATCGACCAGACTTCAAAGGATGATCGACTTGGTTTCGGTAACAGGAGCCGGGGAAGCCAGATGAAACGGCGACGACGAGCCTCGGTCGGAGCAGCGGCGTTATTCGACCGTACGGAGACGACATGACTGACGAGAATTCAGCCTTGCCTACAGGCGAGGGACAAACGCCGTTGACATACGATGTGGCCGGGATCGACGGTGCCGCGATCATTCTTGGGCAATTGCTCTTGGATACCGGGGATCCCATTGATCGCGGACGGCTTCGACGTGTGGTCCGTGAAGCAGCAGATGCGTTTCCCGGCGACGCATCGCAGCTTTGGTGGCACTGGATCGGAGAGGCGGGGACTAATCTGGGTTTGAAGTGCAAAGTGGTGGATTGCACGCCAGATGAGTTTCGCGACTTGGCTCGCGACGGGGCACGACTGGTTCTTTACGTGCCGGGATCCGCCCCCTGGCGCGCGGTGACCGACGCCCGCGGACGCAAAGTCCGTCTGGCACGCGCATTTCCCGAGCATTCCTCTCAATGGTGCAACGCCTCGGATTTGCGCGAGTTTACCGGCAATCCCGGAACTCAAGACATGTTGCGATGTGTGATCGTTGAACGCTCGGTTGCCTATGGCGACGCCGTCAGTCTTCACGCCGAAAAAATGTCGCCGCCTGCACGGCTGTGGGCATTGCTGCGCCCGGAACGCTCGGACATTTTCGTTCTATTGGTGTTTTCCTTCATCGTCGGTCTGCTGGCATTGGCCACTCCCATCGCGTTTCAATCGATGGTTGATACCGTGGCGTTTGGACGTTTCCTGCAGCCGCTCGTCGTGCTGACACTGCTGCTGCTGACCTTCATGTCGTTCTCTGCCGCGATTCAAGGTCTGGAGTCATATGTCGTCGAAATCATCCAATGCCGATTGTTCGCCCGCGTGACGGCCGACTTGGCATATCGGCTGCCGCGAGTCCGCGCCGAGAGCCAGGACGGAAAGTACATGCCCGAGCTGGTTAACCGATTCTTTGACATTGTTACGGTGCAAAAGGTCACGGCCAAGTTATTGCTGGACGGGCTGACCCTGGTGCTGAACACGGTGATCGGCATGGTCGTGCTGGCCCTCTACCATCCGTGGCTGTTGGGTCTCGACGTTGTTCTGCTGGCGATGCTGGCGTTCGTCGTTTTCATCCTCGGGCGAGGTGCCGTGACGACCAGCATCAAGGAGTCGAAGTATAAGTATGCGATCGCGGCCTGGCTGCAAGATCTGGCTCGATGTGCCGTTACATTCAAATACGACGGTGGGGCGGAGTACGCTTTAGAACGGGCCGATCATGTCGTATCCGAATATCTGTCGGCCCGCAAAAAGCATTATCGCGTGCTGATGCGGCAGATCCTGTTTTCCTTGTCGATCCACGCGGTCGCCAGTGCCGTCTTGTTGGGGATTGGCGGCTGGTTGGTGATGACGGGCGAGTTGACGCTGGGGCAACTGGTTGCGGCAGAACTGATCGTGACCGTCATCGTCGCTTCGTTCGCCAAACTGGGTGGATACCTTGAGAGTTACTACGATCTGCTGGCGTCGGTCGACAAGCTGGGAGTTTTGTTGGACCTGCCCATCGAGGAACAGGAGGGCTTGCTGCACCGGTTTCCAGCGCAGCCGGCATCCCTGACGGTCCGCGGTGTAGACTACTCGTTGTCTGGTGGAGTTCGCGTCTTGGAATCGATCCGCCTGGAGATTGGTTCTGGCGAACGCGTGGCGTTAATGGGGTCAGGAAAGAGTGTGCTGCTCGACCTGATCTTCGGACTGCGCACTCCGACGCACGGCCATTTGTTGCTGGACGGAATCAACCCTCGCGACCTGCGTCCAGACTTTCTGCGCCGCCGCGTTGCGCTCGTCCGCGACGTCGAAGTGTTTCAGGGCAGTGTGGCCGAGAACGTGCATCTCGGCCGTCCCGAGGTCACGCTCATTAACGTGCGCGATGCTCTGGAACAAGTCGGTTTGCTGGAAGGTGTGCTGCGGCTACCGGAAGGGATTGACACGGATCTGACCAGCGCCGGGGAGCCGCTCACGGAAAACCAGTTGCGGCGTCTGATGCTCGCGAGAGCCATCGTCAGTCGGCCGGGCCTGTTGCTGGTTGATGGAGTCTTGGACACTTTGCCTGACGAGGAAGCGGTTGAGTTGATGGGCGCACTTTGCGATTCACGCCGGCCGTGGACGCTGTTGACCGTGACCGGTCGCGCCTCACTGCAGAAACAATGTTCGCGCGTGATTGAACTGCAGCACGGGGAGTCGCGCCGCGATGTGTCGGCGGGCGCGGATCAAATTGAAGGTGAGAAATGAGTAACCACGACGAAAACGGGACCACCACGGCAAAAGTAATCACACGGCGTCGCCGCACGATACTGTTGCCGGTCGCCTATAGTGAGGCGCAGATGCCGTCGTTGCGGTTGGCCCGCTCGTCGCGTTTCGCCCGGCGGATCGCCAAGGTGCTGTCCGCACTTTTGCTCGCCACGCTCATGCTGGTCATGTTCGCACCCTGGCAGCAGTCGATTACCGGTAGCGGCAACGTGGTGGCATACGCGCCAGGGGAACGGCAACAGACGATTGAAGCGACAATCAAGGGGCGGATTGTTCGCTGGGGCGAGGGAATTTATGAAAACGCACGCGTTGAAAAGGGGCAGATGATCGCCGAAATCCAGGATCTCGATCCGTCGCTGCTGGGACGCTTGCAGGACCAGTTGGCCTCCACCCGACAGCAGGTCAACGCAGCTCACCAGAACGTTGCGGCCAATCTTCGAAACTTGGAGGCGACACACACCATCGTCGAGTCCTTGGCAGCACAAGTCACGGCTTATACCGAGGTGAAACTGCAAGTCGTCTCTTCGGCGGATGCCTTCATCGAGAATGCGCAGCAGAAGGTCATCGCTGAGGAACAGCACTTGATCGAGCAATTGGCGGCGTTCGCACAGGTCACGGCGGACTACCAGCGCCAGAAGCAATTGTACGAGGAGAAAATCGCCTCGCAATTCAAGTTCCAGGAGGCCGAACGCAAGTACAAGGAAGGCGAAGCCAAGATCGCCAAACACCAAGCCTATGTGCAGGCCGCCAAAGACGAAGTGACTGGAAAACAACGAGATCGGGATGCCAAAGCCCAAAAGGCTCAGGTGGATATCGATTACGCAAAGGCCTTGTTCGGCAAGTCCAAGGGGGATGTGGCCAAGGCGGAGGGGGACGTGGCCAAGTCCGAATCAGAATTGAATAAGGCCGAGAAGGAACTCGCGGAGATGCAGGTCAAGGTGTCACGGCAAGAGAGCCAGGTGGTTACTGCCCCCTTCGATGGCTTCATTGTGCAGATCACGCCGAACCAGGGCGGACAGATGATCAAGGAAGGCGACATACTCTGCGTGATTGTTCCCGATACGAAGGATCGTGCCGTGCAACTATGGCTCAACGGCAATGACGCTCCGCTGGTTGAGCCGGGGCGGCACGTGCGATTGCAATTCGAGGGTTGGCCTGCCGTCCAGCTAGCAGGCTGGCCGTCTGTGGCAGTCGGCACGTTCGGCGGAGAGGTCATCTCCGTCGATTCGATCGACAACGGCAAAGGGGAATACCGTATCCTTGTTCAACCTGACGAACGCGACCCAGACTGGCCCGGGGCGGAGTGGCCGGAAGGGAGATTCTTGCGTCAAGGTGTGCAGGCCCATGGCTGGGTATTGTTGGACCGCGTTCCCTTGTGGTTTGAAGTGTGGCGGCGCATGAACGCTTTTCCGCCGGTCACGTCATTCGAGAAGGACGGATCGAAAGACAAACCTAGCAAACCGCCGAAGGTCGGCAAGACGCCTTAACAGCCGGTCGAAGTAGTCCCAGACGGGTGGTTGCTAGCTTTCTAACCCACGGAGCTTTTGTAGCTAGCACACCGTCGAAAACGAATACTTCAACAGGCTGTTAAGTCACAAATGCCCTGGCAAGTAAAACTAACTGTAGCGGTTACGCAGACCATGACGATAACTGCAACTGCGTCGCTGCGCCCGGTTGTCGTACGCGCTGGATCATCGTGGAACGTGTTTGTTAAACCGTGGAAAGGCTGAGACTTGCGTCCATTGAGTGCCATCCTGATGTTGCTGATGCTAACGGCTGGCTGTGCGAGCGTGGAACCGGCCCGTCGCGTCAGCCGATCGACCAAAGCGCCGTCCGTTGGCCCTGAATCTCCCCCGAGTACTGGCCACCTGATTACTCCGTCGTCACAAGATAGCGTAGCCGGCATGGAGAACGCCGGACCGAGTCACGGCGGAGTTGTCACGGTCGCCCATGTGACACATCCGGAGAATGCGGCCGAAGAAATTCCGGCTGGTCGGCGCAACGAAGTATTGCAGTTGGAGCAGGTCCTCGAGTCCGTGCAGCGCTCCTTTCCGCTGCTGGAAGCGGCACTTTTAACCCGCGACGCAGCGTTCGGTGAACATCTGGCGGCCCACGGGGCGTTCGACCTGAAATTGAAAGGTGCAACCGAGAACGGGCCACTAGGCTTCTACCAGACCTATCGACAGAGTATCGGCCTCGAACAACCGACATTCGCGGGCGGCGCGCTGTTCGGGGGCTACCGCGTCGGCCGCGGGAATTTTCAACCGTGGTACGGGGAAAGACAGACCGACGACGGCGGTGAGTTTCGAGCCGGCGTGACCGTGCCGCTGGCTCGCAATGTGAACATCGACGCCCGGCGTGCGCAGTTGTGGCGCACAAATTTGGACCGTCAATTGGCCGAACCGGAGATCAGGCTGCAACTCATCGACTTCGTACGGGCGGCTTCTTATTCCTACTGGGACTGGGTCGCTGCCGGCCGCCGTCACCAGATCGCCGCTTCGTTGCTGAAAATTGCCGAAGACCGCAACGAAGCCATTCGTCGCAAGGTAGAGACGGGCGATACGGAACCGCCCGTGCTGCAGGACAATCGCCGCTTGATCGTTTCACGCGAAGCCAAGTTGATCGAGGTGCAGCGCAAGCGACAGCAGGCATCCATTAAGCTGTCCCTGTACTATCGCGATGATCGAGGCCAACCCCTGGTGGCGGACGATGGCCAACTTGCGGATTTTCCAGTTCCGCAGCCGGTCGATGAAGACGCCCTCGCCCTGGACATCGAAGCGGCTATTGCAAACCGGCCAGAACTACTTGCGCTGAACCTCCTGCGCCAACAATTGCAGATCGACTTTGCCGAGGCTCGGAACGACCTCTTGTCGGATGTTCAGGCGGTTGTGGCAGGTTCGCAAGACGTCGGCGCTCCGGCGAGCAGCAAGAATGACAAATCGCAGTACGAACTCGAAGCGGGGTTATTTCTGGATGTGCCCGTTCAGCGTCGCAAGGCACGAGGGAAGATGACGGCAGTTGGGAGCAAACTGGGGCAATTGGCTGCCAAGCGGCGGATGACCGCCGACAAAATCTCGACCGACGTAATGGCCGTCTATGCCGCGCTGGTGGCCGCTTACCAACAGATCGAGCGTGCGCACGAATCCGCTGAGTTAGCTGATCGTCTGGCAGAGATCGAACGCCGCAAGTTTGAGCTAGGGGAAAGCGACCTGCTTTCCGTCAACCTCCGCGAACAGCAAGCGGCCGAGGCACAAAGTACCGAAGTGGACGCTATGTACGAGTACTTTGCTGCCCGCGCTGACTATCGAGCCACGCTGGCGCGCGATTGATGTCCGCGTTCGGATTTACCCCACTTTCGTGACCCCGACGAACTATTGACAATTGAAAGACAGCGAGGCCGAAAGCTCGACGCGACGGATACCCGTGATCGATATGGGCTGAGTCGACGTACCTCGGGAATGCACGGCGTCAGCCGAGAAGCGTCGTGAGAACGTCCACGAGTATCAATACCGCGATGATGGCTTCCAATACTTCCGCACGATAGCCGGCCGCCTGGTCGGAGACCACTTGGTACCCCCCTTCCAGCACCTCGAGTGACCGACGGATGCTCTGTTCCCACGCCTCCAGGTGAAATCGCTCGGCCAGCAGGCGGTTCACGCGGGCCAGATATTGATCGCCGACCAGCTTGAGCGCGTTGCTCGTACGCTCGAACATCGTATTCGCCTCGACCTTGATCTCGCCGAGGGCCCGCATTTGCCTCGTCTGCGGTCGCCAGAAAGGCAAACGTCGTTGGGCCAGCGCGTGCATCAGGCCGTAGGCCGCCGCAAGCTGCTGGTCCAGGCGATCGTCGATTTCGCGGAACTCCGACAGTTGCAAATTGGCGAACTCGATGACTTGCAAGGTGTCGGCGCAGTCTTGATCGATCAACACGGCGGCCGCCCAATCCGGGACGAATAGGTCCGTCGGACGATATCGCAATTGAATCCTCAAGGCTTCGGCTATCTCCTCGGCCACCAGCGGCTCGGGATCGAGCCGAACCAGGCCCGCCAGCCATGCCGCCCGATCGGCCAACAATTGCGGAACGGGCGGCAACGCGCCGGGATCGAATGCAAATACGAAGTACTCCTCGCTCGTATGGCCCCACTGCGGGCGTTGAATCGCCGGCAGCAATCGCTGGAACAGCGGCTCGGCGGCCGACCGTGCGGCCTGCGCCGGAACACTCGCGTCGGCCAGGCTGCCCGCTAAGCCGAGCAGGGCCGACGGCGTCAATCGAAACGGCACGCTCAGGGCGATGCTTGCGGCGGCGAAGTCGAACACGGTCGCCTCGACACGGGCCTCCACCACCCCGATCTCGGCAAGTTCCAGGGTCACCGGCGCCGGCTCGATCTGCAGCGGCGACGGCCGGTAGGCAATCGACGACGGCGTGCGCCGAGGCCGCGGAAACGCGTGCGGTTCCGAAGGGACGAGCCGCCGGGCGTGCTCCAAGTCCACCTCTTCGCCCCAATCAAAGGCGACGAAAACATGCAGCACGCCGGGAATCGCAAGGGCGGCGTCATCCCGGTCGGAAGCCGGCGAATCCGGCAGTGCGTCGGAGGATGACATGGATCGGCCCTCAAAACGGATGTAACCGCACCGAATCGCGTAAAGCTCGTCCCGGACCTAGGCGGTGCGCCCCCCGATCGCCCCACGCCTGATCGTTATGCTTCCTTTCCGAGGCGGCCCCGGGAGCGAGGCAACGCCGTATCACTCGAACCGCTCCGTTTCGCATCTTCCAGCGCGGTTCGGATCGCGACGAACTCGCCGACGTTTTCCATCGTCAGCAATCCCACCAGGGCATGGTTGCGGAGCACCGGCAGCGTAGGGCATTCACAGGTTTGGAATCGCTCAAAGGCCGTTTCGAGCATTTCGGCCGCCTCGACGGTGGAGAACTCCTGCCGCATGATCTCTCCAACCGCTGCGTTCTGGCCGCGCTGGGCGAGCGACGCCAGCAGATCCGTGCGCGTCAACACGCCCACGACGCGACCGTTCTCGACCACCGGAAAGTCGTGCTGTGAACCTTCCAGGATCAGTTCGATAGCGCGGTGGATCGAGTCGTGAGGGGACAGGGTGCGAAAGTCGGTCAGCATGGCCTTCGCGACGGGGATGCCGCTGAGGGACGACTTCATTTGCACTACGTTGGCTTCTTGGGCGGCGCCGATCCAGACGAAAAACGCGATGAACAACAGGAACGGATTGCCGAAGAAACCCAAAAAGGCGAACAGCAACGCCATCGCCTGACCGATGTTCGCGGCGATCTGTGTGGCGCGCGCGTATTCCAGCCTCGTCGCCAGCAAGGCCCGCAGCACACGTCCGCCGTCCATGGGAAACGCCGGGAGCATGTTGAAGACGATCAGCATTACATTGACCGCCATCAGCCGTTCGAGAAACGGACCGCTTGTCACACTGAGTTGATCCAGCGGCGTGAAAGCAGCCGTGAACTGGAGCCAGGCAAAGAGCGCCACCGCAATGACCACGTTGACGGCCGGTCCGGCCAGGGCCACCCACAGTTCCTGCCGCGGTTCCTCCGGCATGCGTTCCAGGCGCGCGACACCACCGATTGGCAACAGGGTGATGTCCCGTGTCTTGATGCCATACCGGGCCGCCATCAGCGCATGGCCGAACTCGTGCAGCACCACGCAGCCGAACAGGGCGAGGATGAAGCCCACCCCTTCCAACGTTTTTCCCCAACTATGGCCCGCCGACCAGTGACTCAGGATGATAAATCCAATCAAAATCAGAAACGTGGCATGCATGTAGACGCCGATGCCGCGAACTTCACCGAGTTTCCAAGACCATTTCATGATTCACCTCCAACGCTGTTTTGCCGTCTATCGCCACGGGAAACGAATCTGCGACCCGCGCGGAAAGGCAGATCAATGCTTTAGTGTCCCCCAGCGATCACACGTATCGCATCAGTACTGTCCGGTCAGAAGTCGAACAGTGGCAATTGGTTAGGATTAGTGCCTGGTGAAGTTTGGTGTGAGAACGTCGAAAACAGCTGTAAAAGGGG
>JAWXBP010000528.1 GCA_034440135.1 Planctomycetia bacterium | reverse complement strand
GTTAGTGTGTTTCGCGGGGCGCTCCGAGACGTGCACTTCGTCATTAAATCACCAGTCCCTTGGTGACCAGCATAAACACATCCTCCAACGTCGGGTCCTTCTCGCCGAAGGAGTGCATGCGGACGCCGTCGCGGATCAGGCGTTCCAGGAGGTTCGCCACGAGCGTATCGTCGCCGGCGATTTCCACGGTGACCCGGTTATCGCCGTCCATTTGCACGTCCAACGTTTCCGGCATGCTGCGCAGGATCGACATGCCAATATCCGCGCGCTCCAGGAACTTGATATCCAGAATGCGATTGCGCTGGATGCGTCGATAGACTTCTTTCATCGGCCCGTGCATCAGCAGTTGACCGCGTTCGATGATACCGATCGACGTGCAGGTATCGGCCAATTCCGTGAGAATATGGCTGGAAATGAGGATCGTCTTGCCCATGCGGCGCAGCTCTTTGAGCAGCGCTTTCACTTCCAGGCGCGCCCGGGGATCGAGGCCGCTGGAGGGCTCGTCGAGAATCAGCACCGGCGGATCGTGAACCAGCGTTTTGGCCAGACACAACCGCTGCTTCATGCCGCGCGAGAGGCCGTTCACGAAGTCGTCGCGCTTGTGCGTCAGGTCCAGCAGTTCCAGCACGTCGCTGATGACCGATTTGCGCTTGCCGCGAGGAATCTGGTAGGCGACCGCGAAGAAATCGAGGAATTCCCAGACTTTCATGCCGTCGTAGACGCCAAAGTTGTCCGGCATGTAGCCGACGCTGCGGCGGACGCCCATCGGGTCGCGCGTCACGCTATGGCCGTTGACGATGCCTTCGCCGTGCGTGGCTTTGAGGAGCGTGGCGAGAAAGCGAATCGACGTGCTCTTGCCAGCGCCGTTGGGGCCGATGAAGCCGAACAGTTCGCCTGCTTCGATCTTGAGGTTCAGTCGCTCGACCGCCGTGAAGTCGCCGTACTTCTTACCGAAATCAATCAATTCGATCATGGAGTTCGCGTCTTCCTCGTCGGGCGGTCGATGGAATTAATTGCCACGTATCAAGAGTGAACGGAGTATTCTCGCGTACTGACAGAACTTACGGCTATTCGTCATCGTCCTCGTTGGGATCGGCGAAGTGGGCGTCGCTGGCGGGGACGACGTCGAGCCAGGCCACGGCGTCCTTCTGCGGAACTGCGAGGGCGCCGTAATCCAAATGTGCTACGACCAACGTGAGCCGGCGGTTCTGCGCGGCCGGCGGATCGATCTTTAATCCCGGCAGTTCCTGTTCGGTCCAGGCGACGAGGCGGGTTTCGCCCGGCGCGGCCGTGGCTTCGGCTAACTCGACGAGCTGATGCAGACTGAGCTTGCCAGCGACGATATCGCGGCTGGTTTGCGGCGAGGTCTCGCGCTCGTTGAAGTACAGGTTCTTTTGCTCGTCCTTGATGTCGGCGTCCGCTTCGGCTTCTTCATCGTCGGCGAATTCTTCGTCCTCAGAAACCTCCGGCAGTTGCTTGGGATCGACGAACGCCGGCGTCGCCTGTGCGCCAGGTGCGAGGTCGCCGATCCAGGCGACGCCGCGCGGGCCGACGATGCCGGCGCCTTTCAACTCGTACTGGGTGCCATTGACCAGCTTCCACGTGCCGTCAGCCTGGGCTTCCCAGCGGAGTCCGCCGCCCAGGTCCAACAGATGCTCGCTGTGGACCATGCCCGTGGAATTGGAGGAGACGTTGAAATCGGTGAATCGCACCGTCGAATCGCGCCAATACGTGACGGGGCGAATCGCCTGGCCGCTTAATAGTTCTTTTTCTGCCGCCAATGGCAGCGCCAGCGCGCCGGGATCGCTGAATTCGAGATCGTACGTCGAGGCCAGCGACGAATACATCGCCGTATAGCGCGTCAAATGCGCCCGGTTGTGCGCGCCTTGAATCTCGACCACGGCCAATTCCGTCGTCGAACGCGCGAAGCCGATATCGAGCTGCGCCAACCGAATGACGCCGATCGAGAAGCCGACGGCGAGCACCGGCACCGCGATCCAAGCCCATTCCACGCGGCGGATCATGCGGAAGAGCAGCCAGTTGAGCGGCGCCAGCACAAGGACATAGGTCCCCAACACCCAGAGCACGAAATCGCGTTTCGGCACTTTGATGCCAGCGGCGTCGCGCAACGATTTGCGGGCGAGCATCGCGGCGTCGCTGAAATCGTTCCAGCCGGCGACGCCCGGCCCGTTGGGCGGCGCGATGTCAGCGCCATACGGGGTCGCATTAAACTGCCCGTAAGGCGTGACGACGGCATCCGTCCCTTTTTCGGCCACGCTCTGGCTAACCACGTACTGCGTGCGCGCTTCCTTGGTGAGCCAATCGCGCGTGAAGAAACGAACGCGCGAGCCCTTTTCAGGATCGAAAGGCGAACCGGTGTCTTTCCAGGCGACCGTGGCGCCTTCGACGCCGACCGGCGGAGTAAACACCCGTGCGTCGCGCTTAAGGAGCCAGGCATTGGTCAGTTCATCAAGCCCCGGCCAGGTGCGCAAATCGCGCTGCGTGAGACTGAACGCCGTGACGACGATTCGGCCAGCGCCCACGCGCCCTTCCGCGACCAGTTCATTGCTCCCTTCGACAAACTGCCCGCCCGGGCGCGGGACTAGTGTCACGCCACTCCAGGGCCGAGGGACGGCTAGCTCCGGACCGGCGTGGCGGAACTCGGTGTTGAGCACGTTCAACGCGGCCTGATCCAATTCGCGCGCGCCCGTAGCGTCGGCAGGCAGGTATTCGTCCAGGAAGCTCGTCTTCAAAGAATCGAGCGACGTCGGCCCGCTGATCACCAGTTGCCCGCCCCAGTGGAGCCAGTCGATGAGCGCCTCTTGCTGCGAGGGCTGCAACTTGTTGGGCTGGAAATCGTCCCAAACGATGTATGCAACCGTCGTCCATTTGAGCGCGCTCGAAGCCAGCGGTACATAGGCACGCACTTGCGGCGATTGCACGCGATAGTGCGGCGCGACGCCCGCTTCCGTAAAGTGCGACGACGGCGCTCGTACCGCCGGAATGGCCTTTAAGAACGCGTAAGCGTCGGGCGTGCCGGACAACACCAGCAGGTGATACTGATGCGCCGGCATCAGGTTGATCGGGTCGATCGTGGAGGCTCCCGCCGGGCGGCCGCGGAACGGAAACGTCAGCGTACTTTTCAAGCGAAAGCTGGGCAGTCCTGTCGGCGGGAAGTAGGTGATCTCAAGATTTTTCTTCTGTTTCTTAGCCAGCTGCACGGGCCGTAATGTCGCCAACGTGTAGGTCGAACGGCTGAGCGTCAGCGGTTCGCCTTGGATGTCGACCGCTTCGACCTGGAGTTCGCCGTTGAAATCTTCGCGGTTGGCCCGTGCGTCGACCGTGGCACTGCCCCAATGGCCGAGCTTGGTGGAGTTATCAATCGTGGCCAGCGTGCTCGGCCGCGTATGCAGCGCGAGTAGTTCGAAGTCCGGCTTTTCCGCTTCGGCTTTTTCCTTTTGTTCGCGCGTGGCGCGATCGATCCGTTCCTGTTCCAGTTCGTCGGCGGTCTTCGGCTGGCCGTTCGGATTCGTCGGCGTGCTTGTACAGCCGCCGCAGCCGGTGAGCGGCAAGCAAACGCACACCACGGCCGCCATCATCCAGAGGCGATGGATGGCATCCCGGCGCATCGACGTCCGTTCAAGCTTCGCGCAGTGCATCGAAAGCGTGCCTCAGTTCTCTCGTTCCTACGACGCCAGCCGCCGGCAACCGGCGGCCAATCACCATTCGGCCTGGCCCGGCACTTCTTGAGTGTAAGGGGCCGCCCGGAGCGTGGAAAGAGTGCGGGAACAAATCCCGTCTGCGGCGAGCGAGGGGAGCGGACGGAACAGGAAGTCGCGATTCAGCGCGCAGTATGGCTGTGTCGCGACGACTTCGCTCCCTCGCTGGTGCTTCGAGTTGGCGTGGACGTTCGACGACTAGCGGCCCGGCAATCTCAATTTGCCGCTCGCGCCGTCGATGGGGAACATTTGGATGCAGACCGGCGAAGGTACTTCGAGGTCCTGTCCCGTGGCTGTGAGCTTGCCGGTTTCCTGATCGATCTTGAAGACGCGGATCGTGTCGGAATCCTGGTTTTCGGCCAACAGGAAGCGGCCCGTAGGATCGATGGCGAAATTGCGCGGCGTTTTGCCGCCGGTTTTTTCATGGCCCATCGCTGTCAGCTTGCCGGTTCCTTTTTCGACCGAGAACATGGCAATGCTGTCGTGACCGCGATTGGAACCGTAGAGCCATTTGCCGTTCGGATGGACGTGGATGTCGGCGGTACTGTTGCCTTCGTGGCCCCCCTTGGGGAGCGTGGAAACCGTGTCCAACTTGCGGAACGTGCCCTCCTTGCCGTCGTAGGCGAGCGCCGTGATCGTGGAATCCAGCTCGTTGATGACGTAGGCGTGATTGCCGCTCGGGTGGAAGGCGAAATGCCGCGGGCCGGCGCCGGGGGCCAAATCAACTTCCGGCTGCAATTCATGCGGACCGACCGCGCCGAATTTCGGGCTGAACAAATAGATCATCAGCTTGTCGAGGCCTAAATCGGCGACCACCACAATCCGGTTCGATTCGTCGATCGTCACGGAATGGGCATGCGGGCCGGATTGGCGATTCGGGTCCGCGCTGCTGCCCTCGTGCTTGATGACCGGCAGCGGCACGGCGATGGTGCCGTCCTTTTTGATAGGCGCCACGGTCAGGCTGCCGCCCGAGTAGTTCGCGCAGAACAGCGTGCGCCCGGTGTGGTCGATGGCCACGTAGCATGGCGCGCCGCCGTCCGTGGGTTGCTCGTTGAGCTTTGTCAGTCCGCCGTCTGGATCGATCTTGAACGACGCCACGCCGCCGCCGGGCTGGCCGTCGTACTCTTCGAGCTCGCTGACGGAGTAAAGATATTCGTTGCCCGGAGCGATCGCCAAGAAAGATGGATTCTCCAGTTCGGCCGCCAATTCAACCGGCGACATCTCGCCGGTTTCCAGGTCGAGCTCGCTGCGATAGATGCCTTGGCTCTTGCCGCCCGTGTACGTGCCAATGTAAACCCGGGCCTTGCCGCCGCTCACGTTGCGTCTCCCTCGACGAGAACCTTGGGCCTGGGCGTCCGCGCCAAGCGACGCGAGCATGAAAAACAATACGAGCCGCACCGACCATTGCTGCCAAGCCGCCATCGTGTGCCTGCCGTTTCGCGAAGGATATTGCGTATCAAGCAATCATCCTAGCTCGACGCGCCAGCGAGGGGGAGTGGGCGCGTGCCGGGGGGAAACGGAGGGATCGCACGCTCGTTCTCCTTAGCGAGTTCCGCTCAAGCCCAGGGAAGGCCACCGAAGTCTCGGACTACAAATGGGACTATGAGGGCCTTCCCTGGGCTTAACCACGTGGCGGATGTGACACGAGTGCTCCGTCAAACCCTGAAGTTTGGGTTGGCTTGAAAGTTAACTTTTGGGAAGCGTCCGATAGCACGAAGGTGTCCCATGAACAACAAGTATATCGTGCGGTTGACGGCGGAGGAGCGCCGGACGTTGCGTGACGTGGTCAAGCAGTTGAAAGGATCGAGTCAGAAGGTGCGTCGCGCGCGCAGATGTTGTTGAAGGCGGACATGGATGAGCAGCCGGTGCAGTTGGTGAAAGAAACACGACCGCCGATTCCCGCCACGAAGCGGCACGCGCAACGCGTCGACTACGACTACGATCGCGCCGGCATGGCGAACATTTTCAGGTTCACCGAACCGCTCCGCGGCTGGCGCGAAGCCACGGCGCGGACCACGACAACCAAAATCGATTGGGCCGTCGAAGTCGCTCGCCTGCTGGAAGGACGTTACGCCAAATGCGCCACGGTGATTCTCGTCGTTCGTCGCCTGCGTCTCTGTCACACGCCGAAGCACGGCAGCTGGCTGAACATCGCCGAGAACGAGCCGCGTTCGCTCACGCGACAATGCGTCGCCGGACGACGCTTCGGCGCGCTCGCCAAACTCCAAACAGAAATCGCAGCCTGATCCCACGACGTCAACCACACTTTACACGGCGTCGAATGGCACATGAAAATCACCGACGCCCGCTGCAAACTCAAATCATTTTGCCCGAATAGCAGGGTTTGACGTAGCGCTAGGGGTTCGAACCCTGTGGACCGGCGTCGGTCGTCTCGCATTGCCTGCGCCTGGCGAGGTCCGCGTAACCGCACGCGATCGGCTCGCCCAGCACGTCGCGGAAGCGATCGCGGAGCGACGCAACTTGGGCGTGGCCTTGACGATCGTCGTGGGTTGGATCGAGCACGGATTCGAATTCCAAGAAATCACCCAGCCCCTCAACCTGGTCGAAATGGACGCGGACGTTGTCGACCAGATAAATCTCGCGGCGTTTGCGGACGACGACGCAAATGCCGAGCGTGGTCGCAAGGGCCGCGCTGAGATCAGCTGGTTCGGAAATCGAAATCAACCGATAATCGCTGCCGCGCGTCTCGTGGCCATCGGGGCGTTGATAGGCGATGAGCCAAGCGCCGCGCCCTACGATCTCGCGGAGCTTGAGCCGGCCATGTGCTGCGACGAAATAAGTGTCGATCTGCTGTTCGACGCCCAGGTTGGACGTGGCAACTTCGGCCGCAATGCGGCGCGCGGATTCCCAGTCGGTGAGTCGGGCCTTGAACTCGATGTTGCGGCGCGGGGACATCTTCAGCGCGCAGGTGGAAGTGCTGGAAACGTTTGCTTCCCCTCGGTGGCGCTTCCGGCAGGTGTGAGCGAGACTATTTTGCAGCCACGCCGAAATCGTCGCTGAGGTTGCGCCAGACCGAGTGAATGTGGTTCGCTTTGTTGCCGGCGGGATCAGATTGGATGTTGACCAGTTCCAGCACGAACGTCGGTCCTTGGACGCGGTAATAGTGGCCGACGCCCGGCTCGATCGAACCCCACCAGGCGAAATGGATCGCTCCGGGGTTGCTGGACTTGATTTCTTCCACGCGACGATCCGCGAGCGGCTTGGCCAGGTGGCTCAGGTAAGATTCCAGGAGCGCCTTGAATTTGTCCTGCTGCGGCTTGGTCATGTGCCCGGCCGCCAGGCCGACCGGCGGTTCGCGGGGGGGCTCTGGATTACCAGCGTTGCGGTAATCGTCGGGGGCTTTGTCGGCGATCACCACCAACTTGCGTTGTGCGTCGTCGAACGAATGCAACAGGTCGAACGCCAATTGCTCTTCGTTGGCCAATGTGCGGGCGCCGACTTCCGGACCGCCTTCGATGAAGATCTTCACGGTGGCTGGATTCGCGCCCCAAAAGCTCGGCGAATCCCCAACGACTTGGCCGTCGTGGATGGCAAAATTGAGCGAGAAATGATGTCCCTCAAAGCTCCAACCCCAATCGCCTGCCGCGCCCGGCTTGCCGAAGATTGTCAGGAAATAGCGTTCCGGATCGCGGAACGGCGTGCCGGACTGCCCCTTTTCCCCCTCGCGTAAGTTGGATTCCAACGACATGATCTTGACGGCCTTTTCATAGCCGGACTCGCTCAGCGCGGACTTGATCAGGGCGTGGCACCGTTCGCGCTGCTCGGCGTTCATGTCGCGAAACTGGATGCCTTTGCGCTCCGGCTTGGGGATATTGTGCCAGTCCCGGCGCGCCGGATCGTGGAAGTCCATTGCCGCTTTGGGGAGCTGGTCCGCCTTGAGCGAGGCCAGATAATTGTCCGCGGCGGCGGCCATCGCCGTGGCGACCGTGGAAGTGTCGACTTCGGCAGCTCGGACGGATAGAGCCAGCAGCAGGACGACGCAAGGAACCAAGGCGAGGCGTTTCATGGTGGGCAATTCCTAGGCAACCAATGGACAGCCGGCGATAGAATTCGCCTCCCGGCGGGACGTTGCACTTATCGTCGCTGGCCGGGCGAATGTCAAGTCGCCGGAACGACTCCGCTAGCCTTCTGTCGCCGAGGTCACACACCGCAGCTACAGTTGACTTCACGTCGTAATCGATGTGTCTCGAAGAACTCACAATCTAGCCAGTGGAGTTGCGCTAGAGTGTTTCGGCGTTGAACGTATCGCCTTGGTTCATGTCGCCGGTCTTCAATCCCTTCGTAAACCAGCGGACGCGTTGCTCCGACGTGCCGTGCGTGAAGGCGTCGGGGACGACGTAACCCTGTGATTGCTCTTGCAGGCGGTCGTCGCCGATGGCGCTCGCAGCGCGGATGCCTTCCTCGATATCACCGGTTTCCAGAATCTTGCGAGAAGTCTGCGCATGATGCGCCCAAACGCCGGCGTAGAAGTCGGCTTGTAGCTCCAATCGCACGGAGAGCTCGTTGTATTCCACTTCGGTGAGCTTGGCACGCATGGCCTGAACTTTTTGGCTGACGCCTAATTGATTCTGCACGTGGTGGCCGATTTCATGCGCAATGACGTAGGCCTGCGCGAAATCGCCCGGCGCGCCGAGCTTTCGATGGAGCTCCTCGAAGAAACTCATATCGAGATAGACATTTTCGTCGGCCGGACAATAGAAAGGGCCCATCGCGGCGCTGGCGTAACCGCAGGCGGATTCCACTCGGCCCGAGAAGAGCACCAGCTTGGGTTTTTCATAGCGGCGCCCGTACTGCTGGAACAATTCGGTCCAAACGTCCTCGGTATCGGCGAGCACGACCGAAACGAACTCCTTAAGCTGTTCCTCGGCCGGATCGAGTGGGCCTTGCTGGTCTGGAGCAATTGGCGCATTCTGCCCTTGCTGCTGCTGTTGTTGTTGCAAGAGCGCCGCCGGATCGCCGCCGAGCAGCATCACAATAATCAGCAGCACCAACGTGCCTAATCCGCCACCGACCATGACGGGGCCGCGCATGCTACGACGATCCTCGACATTTTCGCTTCTACGGCCCGATTGCCAACGCATGGAGGGGATCTCCTCAGGAAACTCGGCGACAGGATGCAGGCCGCGGGCGCGGCGGTACGCACCCTATCATTGTGGCGCGACGGCGCGTTGACAAGCGCTTGGCTGGCGGGAGAAGGCGGCTTTCCGCGGCCGCTTACAGGAAGTGCGAAACCAGATCCTGCGCTTCCCGCTGCGTCGTGGGGCCGCGGGTATAGCCGAGGAGATCGGTGCATAATTCCTGAATCTGCGTCGTCCCCTCGATCAGAATTGGCACGGCGTCGCTCGGCTGGTTCTCCAGACGAGCCCGGAGCGACAGGGAACGATCGAGCAGGGCGTCGACGCCCCTGGCAATCTGTGTCCGCGAATTCGCGTCGTCGTCGAAATCGCCGGCATCGCTCACCGCCGGCCAGCCGTGCCGCACGGCGGACCAGTGCTGAAGCCAGCGCATGAGCGTGCTGCGGCTGATCACGCCTGTCGGCTCGCCGTCGCGGACCAGGATCACGCGGCGCAGCGTGACGCGGCAGAAAAAGTCGTAGATCAAGCGGACCGGTGTCGCTTCGTCGTAGCAGACCACGTTGCGGCTCATCACTTCATGGATTGGCCGCTTCCAAGCGTCGCGCGAGATCATCGTGGCGATGCAATCTTGCTCGGACAGGATGCCGATCACGCGACTCGCTTCGTCGATCACCGGCGCCGAGCTGATGCGATAGCGGAGGAAATACTCCACCGCCTCGCCGACGGTAGAACTGTGGCGCAAGGACGCCACCGGGCTGCTCATGATGTCGCGGGCCAGCGCGTCCTGAAACAAGTCGTTCGCGGCCACGAATTCGCGATCGCCCGTCACGGCATTCCGCAATTCGCCTTGCCCTACCACGCGATTGCGGCCGGCCTTCTTGGCGGCCAGCAACGCTTCGTCAGCCAGGGCGATGAGTTGATCGGGTGTTTGGACTTCGTCCGACGTTTGCGCGACGCCGAAGCTGGCTGTCAGCGCGACGAGCTTTCCAGAGAGATTGATGCGCAGGCCAGCGATCGCTTCCCGCACGCGTTCCGACCAGATGACGGCGTCCACTTCGCGCGTTTCCGGCAAGAGCGCAGCGAACTCCTCGCCGCCATACCGGCAGATAAAATCGGAAGCACGACATTGCGCGGAAAGCGCCCTGGCGACCTCCTTGAGCGCGACATCTCCCGCCGGATGCCCGAAGGCGTCGTTCACGCGCTTAAAGTAGTCGACGTCCAACATCACGCACGAAAGTGGCACGTTGTACCGCTTGGCGCGATCAAACTCCCGGCGGCAATCGTTCACGAACAAACGTCGCGTGGCGATGCCGGTCAGCACGTCGGTATGCGCTTGTTGCGTCAATTTACGCTCGACGTCGAGCACGCGCAAGCCGGCCTTGAGTCGGGCCAATAGTTCGCCGCGATTCACCGGCTTGGTGACGAAATCATCGGCGCCGGCCTCCAGTCCCGCGATCATTTCGTTCTGACCGGTGTTGCCGGTGACGAACAGCACGTAGACGTAGTGCGGCAATTCGAGTTGCCGCACGCGGCGACAGAGTTCCAGCCCGTTGAGGCGCGGCATGTCCCAGTCGGTGATCAGGAAGTCGGGCGGATTCTCTTCGATCATCCGCAGCGCGTCGAGGCCGTCGGCCGCTTGCTCGACGCAATAGCCGTCCACTTCCAGCGACTTGCCGAGAATGCGCAAGATCGCCGGGTCGTCGTCGACGAGCAGGACTCGTGATTTGACGGGAGCGGTATCAGTCATGAAACGAACAACGCGCTGCCAATGTTTCACCGGGCGCGCACATCGGGATGCGCACCGCGAGCGGCTAAGGGAATATACATTGGCGATTTGGCGACGCGAAAAGACTTTCCCACCAAAGGTGGTATTTTGATCAACTCGGCCGATAGAGTCGGCACGATCAATTCCGTTGACCTGAGTTCGGCGCGTCTGAGCAGGTGGTGCCGCGAAAGCGGGCGCGTCTGCTGGGATTATTCTGGCAGTGCCGTATCAGGCAAATGATCGAGCGGATCGACAGAAGATACGACGTGGCCTACCGCCCGCCACGTCCTCCGCCTCCGCCACCGTTACGCTGCCCGCCGCCCCCGCCGTTGCGTTGGCCGCCGCCCTGGCC
>JAWXBP010000527.1 GCA_034440135.1 Planctomycetia bacterium | reverse complement strand
GATGCAGCCGCGGCTGCAAGAACGACATGCCTTTGGCGCTGGCTTCCGCGGCCTTGCGCCGCATGGCATCGGACCGCTCGCCGGGCGCGGCGCCGCGCCGATCGTCCCCCGGCGGATTCATGGTAGCTGGCATGTATTCATGGTAAGTGGGGAAAGCCGCCGGGGGAAGTTCCGATTGCTGTCGTCGCCAAGCTCAGGGAGGGCCGTTCTTCACGGTTGCTAAGTTGTTGGACGTCAAGCCCAGGGAAGGCCACCCATGACCGTTCCATTGGTAACTTCTACGAGGGCCTTCCCTGGGCTTAAACTGCAAAGTCGCCGACGGCCTCAAAACTTTTCGCCGCTCAGATTGCGAACCTTGGGGCGAAAGCGGAGAATAATTCTGGGACCGGTACGAACTACCGCCGCCCGGGCAAGGCAATCGGGCAGACGTGGAGGTCGCGATGATTTCGGCGTTGCGCTGGGGAATCGGGCTGGGTTGCATCTTGGCCGCGCAGGTTGCGATCGGCGCGAAGGTCGGCGAAATCACGGATGGCCCGGACCGCGCGCGGATGCTCGCGCGGGTTGATGAACTACTCGCCGCCGAATGGCAACAGGCCGGCGTCACGCCGACCGCGCCGGCCGGGGACGCCGAGTTTCTCCGCCGCGCGTATCTGGATTTGGCGGGCACGATCCCCACGGCGGCCGAAGCCCGAACGTTTTTCGCCGACGCCGATCCGGACAAGCGGGCCAAGTTGATCGATCGCCTGACCGAAAGCCCTGCCTATGCTTCTCACCTAGCGAACGTCTGGCGGCAGATGCTCTTGCCGGGCGATATGGACATCCAGCAGTTCGGCGGCGTGATCGGTTTCGAGCGTTGGCTGCGCGGACACTTCGCCGAGAACACGCGTTACGACAACGTCGTCGCGGATTTATTGGTCACCACCGGCGCCGGCAACGAAACCGGCCCGGCCTTGTTCTACACGGCCTTGCAATTGAAGCCGGAAGATCTGGCGGCGCGGACGGCGCGGATTTTTCTCGGCGTGCAAATCGAGTGCGCGCAATGTCACGATCATCCGTTCGACAAGTGGAAACAAAAGGACTTCTGGGGCTATGCGGCGTTCTTCGCACGGCTGCGACCAGGGCAAAGCCAGCGCCGGCTTTCCGCGCAGGTGATCGATACCGATTCCGGCGAAGTGATGTTGCCGGAGACGACCGAGACGGTGGAGCCGCGCTTCCTGGATGGTCAGCCGGTCGACGCCTCGGACGCGGAAGGACGCCGGCGACAGTTGGCGATTTGGCTCGCTTCGCGCGATAATCCTTACTTCGCTCGCGCCGCGGTGAATCGCGCTTGGGCGCTATTGTTCGGCCGCGGCTTGATCGACCCGGTGGACGACATGCGCGACGCCAACCCGCCGAGCCATCCGGAGTTGCTCGAGGAATTGGCCAACTACTTCATCGACAGCGGTTACGACATGCGGGAGCTGTTCCGCACGCTGGCGCGGACGCGGGCGTATCAACTGTCCAGCGAAGTGGATGGCGAACCGGCCAAGCACGAGCAGTTTGCGCGGATGTCGATCAAGACGTTGTCGGCGGATCAGTTGTATGACTCGCTGCTCAAGGTCATGCGCCGCCAACGTACCAACAATGACATGTCGCCCGAGCAGGCGTTTCTGATGGGGCTCGATCCGGAACGGCAGGCGTTCCGCGCCAAGTTCCAAAGCCCGACGGCGGGGGGCCCGGAACTGCAATCGGGCATCCCGCAGGCATTGACGTTGATGAACGGCGCGCAGATCGTCGAAGCGACGGACCTGGAACGCAGTGGGTTGCTGGGAGCGCTCGAAGCGCCGTTCTTGTCGGACGAAGAACGCGTCGAAGCGCTGTTCTTGTCGTCGTTGACGCGATTGCCGACTGAGCAGGAGTCGTCGGTGCTCTCGACCTATCTCGCCAACGGCGGCGCGAATGGAGATCGACGCCAGGCGTTGAGCGACGTCTGCTGGGCGCTGCTAAACAGCGCTGAGTTCTCACTGAATCATTAGCGCACTGTGTCGCTCGTCGCGAAACGAGAGGAGGCAGCCATGAGACGCTTTGTAGGGATCGCGCTGCTAGCGATTGTCGGCGTAGTGGGCTGCAACAATTCCGCGCCGCCGGCGCCGGTTACGCCAGCGCCAGTGGTCGCCGCACCGGAAGTTTCGCCAGCGCAGGATGTTCCCACGCCGCCGCCGCCGGATTCGGTAGTGAGCAAGGAAGCGCCGGCGGAGCCGTCGAAGGAGCCTGCTGCAACGGAGACGGCTGCCGCAGCGGACACGAAGCCAGCGGCGGAAAACGTCGACGCTGCTCCCGCGACGACGGAAGTAGCTGCCGCGACTGTAGACGGTACGCCCGCCGAGTCGGCCGCAGCCGTACCGCCCGCCAAGGGACAAACGAAACGATTGTTACTGTACACGCCGAGCGGGCCGCTGATCGTGGAGTTTGTCTTACGGATTGATGGGCGAGGCGCGGTCGAGATGAACGATGCCTTTGTCGATGAATTGCTCAAGGCCGCTGACACTGATAAGGACGGCGACACGAAGTGGACCGAAGCGCTCGCCAACCAGCGCTCGGGCATCCCGCAATTCGTGGGACAGACCGGCGGCGATACGCAAACTTTTTACGACCGCGACCGCGACGGCACCGTCGATCGCAGCGAGCTTTGGAATCTGCTCGGGCACGGCGACGCCGGCCTGGCATTTCGGCTCGATCACGCCGACGGCCCCGGCGGAACCACCACGGCTGGCGAAGTCGCGCGGTTGCTCGACACGGATGGCGACGGGGCGCTCTCGCTGGAAGAAATCGACCTTGCGCCTGCACAACTGCGCTTGGCCGATGTGAACGACGATGAACGACTCACGCCCGACGACCTCGGCGCGCCGACGATGGGCATGCCGCAACAGGCGATGAACACCGGCGCGATGGGAAATGTCGTCACGACGGCGTCGATTCTCGACGAGGAAACGGATTGGGGCGTGATCCACTACGAGCTCGATGAACGCTATCTGATGCACGGACAGTTTCGCGGCGAACCGCTACCGCTGTTTCCCGAGTTGGCGAAGAAGCTCGACGCCGACGAAAACGGGCTGCTGAGCCTGCCGGAGGCGGAGATCCTGAACTATCTGACGCCGCACGTGCGCATGGAGATTGACTTCGGCGCTACGGACACGGCCGGCGGCCAGTTGCGACTGGCCGATCTGCGCGCGGAGCTTTCAAGCGGCGTGCAACAACGCCAGACGGAGCGTTCCGCGCAATTCGATTGGCCGAATCTCACGTTAGCGTTCTCGGTGTCCGACGGCACGAATTCCGGTGAAGTCGCCGCGCAGGCCGAGGCGGGCGAG
>JAWXBP010000526.1 GCA_034440135.1 Planctomycetia bacterium | reverse complement strand
CCCATCACGCCGATCTTGTCGCCGCGCATGACGCTGGTGGAGAAATCTCGGAAGACTTCGCGGTCTCCATAGGAAAACGCCAGCGCCGCCGCGGCGGCGACCAGCGTGCCGCTGCGATTTCCCTCTTGAATATCGATTCGTGCGGCGGACGTCTGCGATTGGCGTTCGCTGCGCGCCAGCCGCATGGCTTCGAGCGCTCGCACGCGTCCCTCGTTGCGTGTGCGCCGCGCTTTGACGCCCTGCCTGATCCAGACTTCTTCCTCTGCCAGTCGCTTGTCAAACAGGGCGTTTTGCTTTTCCTCGGCGGCCAAGGCGTCGACCTTGCGGATCAGAAACGTCTCGTAGTCGCACGACCAGTCGAAGAGCCGGCCTCGATCGATTTCGAGAATCCGCGTGGCGAGGTTGCGCAAAAACCTGCGATCGTGCGTGACGAAGATCAACGTCGTGCGACAGCGGGCGAGAAACTCTTCGAGCCACGTGATGGCTTCCACGTCGAGATGGTTCGTCGGCTCATCCAGCAGCAAAACGTCTGGATCGGTTACCAGCGAACGCGCGAGCAATACGCGACGCTTCATGCCCGACGACAGCGAGTCGAAGGCGACTTCCGTCGGCAGTTCCATGCGCGCCAGCAGTTGTGTCGCGCGCTGTTCGACCTGCCAGGCGTCCGCCGGTTCCGTCGAATGAATGCCTTGGATCACCACGTCCATGACGCGGCCTGAAACGCCCTGCGGAATGTCTTGAGACAGAAGGGAGACCTTGGCCCCGGTAGCAAACGCGACTTGTCCGGAATCCGGCTCCACATCGCCGGACAGGATGCGAAGAAACGTGGACTTCCCGGCGCCGTTGCGCCCCAGCAAACCAATGCGCTCGCCTGGCTCAATCTGGCACGAAACGTTGTCCAGCAACGGCGGTCCGCGAAAGCCGATCTGGAGCTCCTTAATCGAGATCAGCGGCATAGCGACAACTGCAATCATCCAAGAAGGTCAGACACCGGCCGCCCAGCTCGTGGCCGCCCCTTCGTAGGGCGGTTGCCCGGACAGGAAGAACTGGGGCGGGGTTGCCACCATCTTACTCCAGGTCGGCAGGCGGACATCAGGCGGTCCGTTGGAGACGTCTTGAAGGCGGCGGACTCGCCCGATCACGACGTTTTCGCGGCACAACCCCTGGAATCGGTCCGTCCCGAGCGTTTGTGACGTAGTCTTAAATCAGCGACCAAGGCCGCTACTCTTCGTCGGCGCACTCATTCGGTGCAACTCGCCCATTATCGGAGCAGCATGTCCAATCACTATGCAGCGGATCGTGGCAGAATCTTCCGTCTCAGGCAGACGTCGGACCTTCGTCGTGTGATGATCTACTCAGCACTCGTGGTTTGCGCCAATATCCTGTTCTGGTGCAGTCTGAATCGCTGGGTTCACAACTGAGCCGCGCCTGGCGCATTCAAAAAACTCGTCACGTTCGCCGGTGATCTGGCGAATTTCGCGGAGCGACCGGAGCCTGAGTTCCGGCGAACCGAGCTACCGCTTCATCTGAATTGTACGCATGCTCGAAGTCCGCATCCGCGTCGAGGCGGGCAGTTCGATGCCGAGCGTCGTATCCGCGTTGAACTTCGCCGGCACCATCTCTTTCCCCGCGGCGTCTTTCTTCGACACCTGCACGCGGTAGAAGCCAACGCCGAGGCCGGGTGGATCGACGTCAGGCGCGGAAACCACGACCATGCCGACGGCATCCGACACGCCGATGCCTTCGGTCACCGCGCCGAGCATGAATTCTTCCGGGATCAACTTCACTTCCGCCTCTCCCAGCGGTGCGTCGTCCAGCACCAGTTGCGCGGTGAACAACTTGCGTGCCACGCCCATGTCAACGTACGTCTGCAAACGTCCGGTGAGTTCCGCGTTGTCGATGGCCTTGTCGCCGTTGATATCCAGTTCATCCAGCGCGAAGGTCAAGGACGCGGATTTCTCCAGCTCCTTGCCGTTAATCTTCCCGTCCTTGTTCGCGTCGTAGAGCTCGAACGCCTTCGCGGACGAACCGGCCGGATCGTACGACGGCATCGGCGGCGCCGGCGGAGTACCGAGGCAGCCGGCAAGCGTCAACAGACACAACGCGGATGCCATGTTGGCAAGCTTCGTAATCGAGTACATGCATCGAATCCTTGTTATTGCCATGCATCGTCGCCCGGACGGAAGCGACGCGGTTATTCCACCTTCGTCTCGCCGTCGTCGGTCGGTTCGGTTTCTTCGAGCTTCAATGCCTTGTTCGCCGCCAGCAACGCCCGCTTCCCTTCCGCGGTGACTTGCGTGTTCGAAATGTTCAGCAAGTGAAGCGTTGTCATCGTCTTCAACGGCTCCAAGCCGGCGTCGGTGATGGGCGTGCCGGCGACGCGTAGAACTTCCAGACTCGACAGCCCGGCAAGTTGCGCCAGGCCCTGGTCGGTGATCTTCGTGTTCGATAGGTCCAACGTCGTGAGTCGATCGAGTCCTTGCAACTCCGCCAAGCCCGCGTCGTCCACGCTGGTACCGTCCGCGAACAGTTTCTCCAGCGTCGTCAGTTGCCCCACGTGTGCCATGCCCTGCGACGTCACGCCGGGGCAACGTTCCACCTGTAGGACAAGCAGGTGCGGCAAAGACGTCAACTCCGCGAGTTGCTCATCAACGATCCCGCAGTCCGACAATTTGCACGTATGCAGGTGGTGCAGCTTGCCGATCTGAGGGAACAGTTCCCGCTCGATCGGCTGCAACATGTTCACCACTTCCACGTGCGGGCCGTTCGCCACCAGCAGGATCCGATCGGCGACCTGATTCAAGGCGGCGCGGGCCTCGGTTTCCGCCGCGTCCCGCGCGCGGTTCTGCAGAAACCACCAGCCGACCGCGGCGACCAGCACGACCACAGCCACTCCGGCGATGATGCCCCAGGAGATGCGGCGCTGTGGGGTGGGGGCGGGCGAAGCGACATCTGACATGGCGGGAACGATCCAAGCGGCATGGGAAAGATAACAGTCACGCCACCAGTGTAAGCCCTGAGCGCGCGAACGTGGAGGGGCAGTGCGCGCCTCCGCGCGGGCGAGCCGCGCTAGGCTTCTGTCAGCGGGGCGTGAATCTTCCCCAGGAATCTCTCAGGACGACTGCATTCTCAGATTCGCGAACCGAGTTGGGGTCGGGTTGCGTAGGAGGAGTTAGCCGTTGTGGCGGGAGGGACCGCTTGGGCCAGGGCTG
>JAWXBP010000525.1 GCA_034440135.1 Planctomycetia bacterium | reverse complement strand
TGGCGATCCAGGCGGGGGACGCTGCGTGGGGGAGTACCGCTTGACAGCCGCCGTACGGATCATATGTTCATGCCCACGGCGGGTGGGGCGATCGCCGGGGATGGCTCGCGGATTTGCACAACCATGACGGCCAAGACTTTTGAAGAATGGTTCACGGCGCTCACCGCGCACCGCTCATCGCGGGCTTGGCAAAGCAGCCTGGCGGACGATCATGCGTGCCGCAGTCGCCTGATCCAGATTCCGACGGGCCTCGGCAAGACGGAAGGCGTGTTAGCCGCGTGGAGCTACCATCGCCTCCACCGTGGCGATGCTGCCTGGCCTCGACGCTTGGTCTGGTGCCTGCCGATGCGCGTGCTCGTGGAGCAGACGAACGACGTCGCGCGACGTCTCGCCGCAGGAATCCCTGAAGCCGTTCGCCCGACGGTCCATATCGCCATGGGTGGCGAAGATAGCGGGGAATGGTTCCTGTACCCCGAACGCCCTGCCGTCATCATCGGCACTCAGGACATGCTGCTGTCGCGAGCCTTGAATCGCGGCTACGCGGCGGCGCGGGCTCGATGGCCAATGGAGTTTGGACTGTTGAGCCAGGATGCGTTGTGGGTCATGGACGAGGTCCAGCTCATGGATGTTGGTCTGGCGACATCGGCCCAGCTCCAGGCATTTCGCGACGACGACGGCGCCAAGCACCTTCGGCCCTGCCACACGTGGTGGATGAGCGCGACCCTGCAACCTGAATGGTTGCGGAGTGTGGACACGGCCGAGCGCCACGATTCCTGGATCACGAATCCATGTGAAGTGCCGGATAGCCAGCGAGTTGGTGGGTTGTGGGATATCCACAAGCAAGTCGCGGTGGACGACACAATAGCCCCAACGGATGACAAAGGGTTCGCACAGCGGGTCCTCGAGGAACACGCCAAACTGGCCGACGGCGACTTCGGCAAGATCACTCTTGTCGTGTGCAACACGGTCGACCGAGCGTGTCGCACCTTCGATGCCTTGCGAAAAGCCGGCCGCTTGAACGATTTGGAACTGGTGCACAGCCGGTTTCGCCCCGCCGAACGAGAGGGATGGCGGGAGCGGTTTCTCTCGCGCTTGGCCTGTGCGCCTGGCATCGATCGGATCATCGTCGCGACGCAGGTGGTGGAAGCCGGCGTCGATATCTCCGCCGGATGCTTGATCACGGAACTCGCACCGTGGCCCAGCCTCGTGCAACGGTTTGGCCGCAGCGCCCGGTATGGTGGCACCGGGAACGTGCTGGTCGTAGATCGGCGAAAGAACACTGAGGACTCGGCCCCGTACTCGGCCGAAGAGCTCGACAGCGCCTGGGAAGCCATTCAACAGCTTCACGATGTCGGCATCGCCAGTCTTGAGGCCCACGAGCACTCGCTTGGGGACGAAGCCAGGCTCCTACTGTATCCCTACGCCCCGTCGCATCTGTTGCTGCGCAAGGAGTTTGACGAACTCTTTGACACCACGCCCGACCTGACCGGCGCGGACCTGGACATCAGCCGGTTCATCCGCTCGGGCGATGACCGGGATCTACAGGTGTTCTGGCACGATGTGCCACCAGACCAAAAAGGGGGTCCTGCGAACAAGCCCACTGACGACCGCAAACCTCATCGCCGTGAATTGTGCTCGGTTCCGTTTCTCAAGGCCCGCGAGTGGCTGTGCGAGAAAGGCAAATCAAAGCTCAAGAAAACGAAGCGAGCCTGGGTGTGGGACTGGCTCGATGGCGAATGGAAAACTGCCACCAGTGAATCGCTCGTGCCCGGCCGGATCGTCTGCGTCGCCAGGACGTGTGGCGGTTACCGTACGGACCGTGGCTTTGACGCTGAATCAAGCTCGACTGTCCCGCCGGTTACCGAACCCAAAACGGACGCGGCGACACAAGCTCTCGAAGAAACCGACGACCAGCAAGACGGCGAACAGTTGAGCACAAGCCAATGGAAGACGATTGCGTGCCATTCTCGCGAGGTAGCGGAACACGCTACCTCCATCGCCCGAGAGGTTGATCTCCCCGATTCGCTTCGTGGCTTGCTGGAACTCGCCTCACTCTGGCATGACTGGGGAAAGGCGCACCCGGCATTCCAGGGCTCAATCCGAGGGAGTCAAAAAGCGGCTCGGCTGAACCGATTGGATTTGGCCAAAGCCCCCGACCAGTGCTGGCCAAGAAAGGCGTTGTATCGCTATCTCGACGACAGCGAAACCCGCCCTGCCTTTCGCCATGAACTTGCCAGCGCCCTCGGATTGTTTGCTGTCCTCAGGCACTACAACCCAACACACGAGGCTCTCCTCGGGCCCTGGATTAACATACTGGAGCAGATGAAATCGGGATTGCCCAAGCACTCACTTCCGCAAGCGCCAACTCCGTTGATCGATCGGCTCCTTCGGTGTGACGCCCACGCCTTTGACCTCGTGGCCTATCTCGTAGCAAGTCATCACGGGAAAGTCCGGGTTGGCCTCCACGCTGCCCCGAAGGACCAGGATTACGCGGACCGAGACGGGCGTGGTCTACCGGTACGCGGGGTTCGAGAAGGGGACGTCTTACCATCGGTCGAACTGGCACCGGGCGAGTCGCCTGTTCCTGAGTTACCACTGACGCTTTCCCCCGCTGCGATCGGGCTTTCGTTTCGAACGGGAATTAGTTGGCGAGAACGGTGCATCGGCCTTCTCGAGCGACATGGTCCGGCCTCTCTCGCATTCCTCGAAGCGATCATGCGAGCGGCGGATATCCGGGCATCCCGCCTGACGACCAACGATCCGACCTTGGCCGCGGAGGCGACGACATGAAGATGCACCTCCATGTCCTTAAGGGATGCGCTCCTGTTCCGCTGGCCAACTATTTGAAAGCACTCGG
>JAWXBP010000524.1 GCA_034440135.1 Planctomycetia bacterium | reverse complement strand
GGATACCACGGCCAGAGCGCCGTGGCAACAAATTCGCCGTTCCCTGGCAATTCGGTGAAAGGCTAGCGACGCTTTCGTTGCCGGATGACGCTGGCCATGCCGAACAGGCCAATGGTGGCGAGGACGTAGGTGCTTGGTTCCGGAACGGCACGAATTGAATCGATCTGAAACACGAGCTTTCCAGTGGCTTCGAAATTGTCGTCGTAGATATCCACTAGGCCATACCGCCCGTCGAAGGCCGATAATGGCAAGCCGGACGGCAGGTCCTGTGAATCGAAAGCTTCGCTGCTTGAGTCAGCCAAGAACAGACCAGCGTTGGCAAATTGGAAGAATTCGGCCTGGCTGAAGTCGAATAGCGCCGATGTGCCGTCAAGAGAATCGCCGTAGCGAAAGGAGTCTCCCGGCGGAAAGAAGGGCGGGAAGAAGTCGTCCAAATTGTCGTTTCCGACAATCATATTGGTGAGGGAAAACTCAGAAGCATGAGCTTCAATGTCGTTGAAAATGAGGACAATCCCCGTGTCGGGCGGCGATTCTTGATGAGTGTAATTAGTGAAATTCGGGTTCAAGGAGAAAGGACTGCCGTTTGGGCTGTCGGTATAGGTGAAGGCGCCGCTGACTGGAGCTCCCACGGCGGCCACGTCGGTGAAAAAACCGTTGGGATTGTCCACTTCCGTCACCTGACCGGAGAACTGGTAAGTGAAAAAGGCGGCATGTGACTCAGGACCGGCGAGCAACAATGCCAGCACTGCCGCGCTACCACTGAACAGGATGAGTTTGGTGAGAGGCATCGCTGAACTTCCGATCTGACAGAGAGTGTTCGCTGGTTCGGGTGTAATTCACCATCCGGCGATGTGAAGGACTATAAGCCGGTTCCGCAGCAAATGACAGCAGATAGTGCGATGCCCCAGGACTTTCGGATAGCTGCGGGGGCGGATAATGCTCTCCCCTGGCGATCCAATCGACGGATACCGATAATTGCGATGTAAGACGCTATTTGGACGCGGACCACGACGCCCGCGCCGCCTGCTTTAGTCGGCGCATATCCCTTGCTATCAAAGCACTCAGCCCTCCACTACCTCACCCCTCAACAATTCGAGGGCCTCCAGACGCCAAGAAAATAAGGAGTTCCCCTGTCCGTCAAACCGGCAGCACCTCAATCCAAGCACTACCGCCGCATCGCCACTCGCTACGACAAAACCGCCGGCAACTATCTCAGCTTCCTACACTTAGTCGCAATCTTGGAATGGAAAAAATGAATGTCAACACGACCTAGCCCAGTAGCCGGTCGATGACGTGGCCGCCGGAGATGACGAGGGGGCGGTTTTGGCTGTCGTGCAATTCTTGATCGCTGGGAACGCCCAGGCAGTGGTAAGCCGTGGCGACGAGGTCGACCGGCGCCACTGCGTCGGCTGAGGGGTAGGCCGCATGGCGATCCGACGAACCGTAAACTTGCCCGCCGCGGATGCCGCCGCCGGCTAGCACTGAGGTAAAGCAGCCGGGCCAGTGGTCGCGGCCGTCGGCCCCTGCGCCGGCGTCGCTGTTGCGTTGTCCGACGCGCGGCGTGCGGCCGAACTCCCCGGTCCAGAGTACCAGCGTTTCATCCAACATGCCGCGTTCGGCGAGATCGTCGAGCAGCGCCGAAAATGCCTGGTCGGCGGCCGGCATCAGCCTTTCCTTTAGGTCGACGAAGTTACGGCTATGCGTGTCCCAATAGACGCTGACGTTCTTGATGCCATCGTTGGGCCAAAAGACCGTCACGAGCGGCACGCCGCGCTCCACCAGCCGGCGCGCCTGCAGCACCGATTGCCCGTGCGTGTTGCGGCCGTAACGGTCTCGCACTGCGTCCGGTTCTTGTGTCAGGTCAAAGGCACTGCCCGCCGTGCCCGTATGCAGCAGCTCGAACGCCTTCTGATAATGATTGCTCGCCGCCGCGGTCGCGGGAGATGCCAGCACGGCTTCGACTTGTTGATTGACCGAGTGCAGCAACCCGCGCCGCGAAGACAAACGCTCCAGTGAGACATCAGCCGGCATCTGAAACGCGCCGACTTCGTAATCGGTCGTCGACGGATCGGCGTCGATCGTCAGCGGATCGAACGACGAGCCCAGCCAACCGGCGAATTGCCCTTGGCTCTGCTCGACAAATCGCGGCACGTCTCCCGGCACGGTCGGCCGCATGGAGACGAATGGCGGCAACGCCCCTTCGCCCCGACCCAGTTTCGAGAGCACCGCGCCCATGCTCGGCCAATCGCGGCGGAAATCTCCGGCAGCCGGCGGCGTCTGGCCAGTGAGCAGGTAGTGCGTCGCCGAGGTGTGATTGAGGTCGCCATGCGTGACGGAGCGGACCAAGGCGAGCCGATCGGCTCGTTGTGCCAGCAGTGGAAAATGCTCGCAGATTTCGATTCCCGGCACGTTCGTGGCGATTGGCCGGAACTCGCCCCGGATTTCGGCAGGCGCGTCCGGCTTGAGGTCCCACGTGTCCTGGTGCGCTGGGCCGCCCCACATAAAAAGCAGAATGCACGCCTTCGCCCGGCCGAAACTGCCGCCGCGCTGGGCTTCTTGCGCCGCAGCCAGACTCTGGCGCGTCAGCAACTCCGGCAGCGACAATCCCAGCAGTCCCAGTCCGCCTAGCCGCAGCAATTCTCGCCGCGAATACGGTTCGCCGGGCCAGGCCCAGGTGCGGCGGGGACTGCGATGCGATGGCATGCTGAGCTTCTCGCGGTAAGTAACTGAGTTGGCTATTATAACGTCCCGCGGCGAGATCCGCTGGAGGTCAGAAATATCGACAAGCCAGTACGGGAGGCTCCGTGACGACCTTTTTAGTGATCGCCATCTTCATCGCCCTTTTCGCGGCATCAATACTCATAGCGGCAGCGTGCCTGCGACTCGGCCTTAGGTTCGTGAAGGTTGAAAACGTGCGTTGGCGCACCGTCATGACCACGATTCTGATGATGTCCGTCGCTAACCTCATATTGCTATTCGTCGCGACGGCCGCCACTTCACTCGGTTCCAATCAGGCGATCGCCGGGAGTCTGATTCAGTTGGTCGGAGGCGTCGTCGCCGCATGCTTACTCATCAGCAAACGCTTTCACGTCAAGCCGGGCAGGGCCTTCTTGGCGTGGTTACCGACTTTGCTCTTCCCCCTCGTTTACTTTCCATTCACGCACTTCGTACTCCGGCCTTACGTTTTGGAAAGTTTTTCGGCGCCCACGAATTCGATGGCGCCAACCATTTTAGGAACCCATTTGCGCGCGACTTGCGCGATTTGCGGTGCGCCGGCGTATCAAGCGGCGCGCGATCCGAGATTCTCGTACAGCGATTCGCCGCACTATGCAATCTGCGAAACGAAATTTCATGTTTCCGAACCTCATTCCAGCAGTGGTGCTGTACAGTCCGCGGACCGGTTCATGACAATAAAATTCCTCCAACCTCGTCGCTGGGACGTCGTCACCTTTCGCGTTCCGTCGTCACCAGAAGAGATTTATGTGAAGAGACTCGTGGGGTTGCCTGGTGAGGAGATCGTCATCAAGGACGGGGCAGTTTGGGCGAACGGAGTGCGCCTTGTGCAACCCGCGTCCATGGGCGAAATCGAGTACCTTTCCGAAATCGAGGGGTACGATGGCACTCTCTCAGGTACCGAGAAGAGTCCAGCCCGCTTAAGGGAGGGCGAATACTTTGTGCTCGGCGACTTTTCTGCTTTTTCAGTCGATTCCCGATTTTGGTCGCGAGGCGCTCCGGGGCATGCGGCATATGCTGTGCCGGAAAGCCATCTCTTAGGCGTTGTGACGCACATTTATTGGCCCCCGTCACGATGGCACACGCTCCGGTAGTTCAGTGGCAAACTCGCCGCAAGTGGTTGAGCAAAGGAGTTTGAAATCGGCCGCGAGCCGGCGTTCTTATGTCCAAACACAAGCAACCTCATCTTGCCCGCCGGCGTCCCATTTGTTACCTTCACCCCCCGCCGAGGAAGTGCTGGAAGTGCTTCCTCCAGGCGCCGTTGGGGCTTTGTACGCATGGGACCGATTCGCCCACCAAGGAAGGAGGCGGACGTGAAATCCGATACCCAGGAATTGTTGCGTGTGCATATTCGCTGGATGATCCGGCGCGACATGCACGAGGTGCTCGATATCGAGAGCGAGAGCTTCGAGTTCCCCTGGTCCGAGGAAGATTTCATCAATTGCCTCCGCCAGCGCAATTGCATCGGCATGGTCGCCGACTACGCCGACCGCGTCGTCGGATTCATGATCTATGAGTTGCACAAGACGCGGCTGCACGTGCTCAATTTCGCTGTCGCGCCGGACGTCCGTCGCCGCGGCGTGGGCACGCAGATGCTGTCAAAGCTCCGCGGCAAGCTCTCCGATCAGCGCCGCAACCGCATCCTGCTTGAAGTCCGCGAGACGAACCTTGCCGCGCAATTGTTTTTTCGCGAAGCCGACTTCAAGGCCGTCTCCGTCCTCCGCGGCTACTACGCGGACTCTCCGGAAGACGCCTACCTGATGCAGTTCCGCCATCGGATCACCCCGGAAACGATGATCGCGGACCCGGCGTTCCTACGTCGCGCCGGCTAGGTGCGAAAGCCATGGCAAGTAGTGACTTCGCCAGGCGAATCACTGAAAACTGAACACTGAAAGCTTCAAACTGCGACGACCGTCGCTAGCATCGTCTCCAAATCCACCACAGCGATCGAATGCGGATTGGCTCGATGCATGGCGCCAGGATTGAGAATCAGCGTCTTGCCCTCGGTATGTTGCTCAGCACGATGCGTGTGGCCGTAGCAGACCAGATCGTACTGACCGCTGCTCGTCGTTTCGCGGAAACGTCGCAGGTCGTCGCTATGGAGAAACGCAATCCGTCGTCCGGCGAGTTCCAGTTCTCCGAATCGCTCGTGGCACTGGTGTCCGGCGGCGACGATGGCCTGGCGCAGTTCGGCTTCGTCGCGGTCGACATTGCCGAACACATAATGCGTCGGCCAGGGCCGGAACAGTTCGATGACCGCCGTACTGCCGATATCGCCGCAATGAATCACCACGACCGGCGAAAGACTTTCCAGCATCCGCACCGCGCGGAGCGTGTGATCGAGTTGTCCGTGCGAATCGCTCACTACGCCCAACAGCATACCGATTTCCCCCTTGGTCGAATTTGGCACAAAAGTACAATGTTATAAGCCGCAACCAAGACAGCCGCCAGCTTTCTTGCTTCGCCGATTCCTTTCACCCTTGCTTGAGTCCCATGCTGTCATCGTCCATCACCGTACTTCTTTCCTACGGTGTGCTATGCGGCGCCGTGTTGGCCTGTTTGGGGATGATTTGGGCTGATTTTCGACGGCAACAATATCGATTGGGGCAATACCCGATTTTTCTGTTCAACCGCTTGATTACCCGCCTCCTGTGGCGTGCCGAGATCTCCGGGCCGCTGCCGGTGCAGCCAGGGCAAGGGGCCGTGATCGTTTGCAATCATATCGGGCCGATCGATCCGGCGTTCATCGCCTTGGGAACCGGCACGTCGGTGCATTGGATGGTCGCCCGCGAGTTCGTGGACATGCCGGTCCTGCGCTGGTTCTTCCGCGCCGTGGAAGCGATTCCCGTGGGCCGCGGCGGCATCGATACGGCCGCCACCAAGTTGGCGATCCGCTACGTCCAGCAAGGCGGACTCCTGGGCCTGTTTCCCGAAGGCCGCATCAACGAAACCGAACGATTTCTCCTGCCGGGCCGTCCCGGTGCGGCGCTGATCGCTCTCAAGGCCCGCGCACCGGTCATTCCCTGTCACATCACCGATTCCCCATATGACGGCACGGTGTTCGGATTCATGGTCATCCCGACCCGAACGCGTTTGAAAATCGGCAAGCCGATCGACCTCTCGCCGTACTACGACAACGCCGGCGACCGCGACGTGCAGGTGGAGTTGACCAAGCGCTTCCTCCGCGAGATTGCGAAACTCGGCGGCGTCGACAAGTTCGAACCGGAGCTTGCCGGTCGAAATTGGAAGACCGCCGACAACAGCTTGCCCGCGGCTGGGTAATTTGGCCCACTTTTGCACAAGTAATATCGCCAATTTACTTGGCAAATACCCCCTGCGGGAAATGCCGGGATAGGCTACAATCCAGTCCGCTCGTTGGCCCTTTGCCAATAGGGCACGTTCCAGGTTTTACTGACAAGGCAAGCAAATGGCCGTAGGCAGCATCAAGAAGTTGACGGACAAGGGTTTTGGTTTCATCAAGACGAACGGCGACAAGGACCTGTTCTTCCACTCGAAGAGCGTTCAAGGCACGACCTTCGACCAACTGTACGAAGGCCAGGAAGTCGCCTACACGGAAGGCAGCGGTCCGAAGGGTCCGTGCGCTGAGAACGTCAAGCCCGCCTGATGTTCGACCTCCGGTGCATTGCTCAAGCAATACGCCGTACGCGGCCTGCTGAAGCCACTTTAATGACTCGGCGGGCAGTTCTCTGATTTCTCTACAGGATTCAGCCTCGAACGCGAGGCTGAATCCTGTTTGAGTTTCGTGGCGCGGTTTAAGGTGATGGAACGGCCGCGAACTTTTTTCGCGCAACGCCAGCCTTCTTGGCACTCTATGTACACTCCGGCGACTGCCTAGCGCCTCGCTCGGCAACCGTTTTTCGTCCCGCTTGAACTCGTCCCCTTGTCGGGAGGGCGATGCCACTCGCTGTTTCCCAAGGCCGATGTTCGAGCTACTTGGGAAATGAGCTGTTCGGCCCGCTCCGTCCGGTTTTCGTCTGGGTTCTGTCGCAAGGAAGTAGCGGATGGTCGCGAAAGCCCGCCCGCCGGTATGGTCGTCGCGTCGCTGCGGGAGATGTTGCTTGGGCAATATCCGGGTTGACGTGTCCGCGCCTACCGGGGTTCCTGATTCCCAGGGGCGCCGCGAGCACGGTACAGATTGTCTAGCAGGCTGCTGGAAAACTCCGCAAACGAGGCGTTTGTTGTTGTATTGCGAGTTGATTTGTGTGGACCAGGCGGGCGGTCAGAAGGATCGCGGTCATCGGAAGCGACTTACCGCCCAGCGGGCTTTCAGGCAACGGGCGCCAGGCGTCACATGCTGACCAGGTTGCACGCCGCCGCCGACACTTCCAGCAGTTGCCGCAGTTTCCAGCGACCGACCATGCGACTGCGATCCATGCCTGCCACGGCTTTCAGCCAACCGAAACATT
>JAWXBP010000523.1 GCA_034440135.1 Planctomycetia bacterium | reverse complement strand
TCGTGGTCACGCACCGTCACCAATTCGCCCAGTCCAGTAGGGCGCAATAACCGAAGGGCACTGCGCCGAGTTCGGTGCGCAGAACGACCCGCCACCCGGGACCCATGCGCGGCGAGGGTTCGGCGCGCGCTCAGTCTGGTCGCGCGTTTCATTCGGCGCAATGCTCGTGGGTTATTGCGCCCTATGGTCCTTGGTTGCTAGCCCATGGCGAGTAGAGGAACTGCCCCTCCAATGTTCTGCCGGCTTCGTCCCGGCGCTTCTGGGTGTCCACGTTCGCGGCACGTTCGCGATTGCCCGCGCCCGCGGTTTTCGGACCTTCCGCAATCTGAGGACGATCGTCTACTTGCTGAAGGCGAAGCTGGACCTTCCAACGTCGCCGTATCGGTCACCGGTATCACAGGCGGGATGAGATTTCCTCCAAACGGAATGGCAGAGACCCGCTCTGACCCCATTGATCCTGATCGGAATCAATGGCTCTGACCCCATTGCTCCAATGACTCAGACCGGAATGGGCCTTAATCCAATTCTTTCGCTGACCCCAAAGACTCCACGCGATGGCAAGCCGGTTCCTCTCTTCATCGCTAAGGGGAGTACGCAACGAAAAAATCCGTGCACCCATGACCAGTGGCAGCATACCGGCGACAAATTGCCCGCGATCCGTGTACGAGTGGTGATAGACCCCCCCCCCTAATGCACTCGGAATTGTGAAGCTGTCTCCCGATATTGGCACGCGCGATTGTATCTCTTGCACAAAACATAGAAAGTCTCTTCGAGTTTTTGGCCGAGTCATTAAAAGTTGATCCACACCACCCTGAAACTTCGATGATCCTAGCAGCTTGAACCATTGGGATATATCTCTCCTACACTTGACTCTGGGGTTCATAAATGTGCCAGCCTCGCGTTCAAGGCTAATTCTTAATGATTCCACGTCAAAGTCGTCGGTAACTAGCAAAGGGTAAATTCCCATCTCCGGGGACATCTGGAGCAAGAGCACAGATATACCATCCGATTCTAGGTGTTCACTATAAAGAAATACCGCTGGCTTTCCAATCTCAATACTAGAAGATTGTTTGATATCTGTTGACATAAAAACCTGCTTAACTAACTCACCAAACTTTACTGTCGCCACAAAGTAACCCCACTTGGATCCCGGGGGCAGGGCCTTCACCTCTTGAGTCACACCAATAGAAGCCCGGTCAGCAAGCAGCAAACCAATTTCTAGCTCGCGCAATCTCTCCTCATCGGAAGACGCCGAAAGATTACCACTCAAACCCGCGCATGCAACCAATAACAAAACTTTCTCAAAAAGTCTCATCGCCACGGCTCTCCTCTCGGCTCCCGCACATTAAAAGAATTATCCCAACCCCCTCGAAGATTCGTGCTCATTACACTTGCCTGATATGCAGTAATAATTGGCCCGTTAGTAGCCATAAGGTTACCGGCTTGTCCGCTAAAAGGCAGGTTTGTTACATAATCATATCTATCCCTGAGCCCAAGTGCATGCCCAATTTCATGTGCGAAAACCTTGGCACCCCGATGATCGAGGGCATTTATCGTCATCGCTGCAAAAACGGGGTCAGGTTCACTTAACCCGTTCCAGTAATGGGTTTCCGCAGCTGATGTGCTGGGCCGTACCTGCGAATCGCTGAGTCTTTGCTACCACCATTGCGCGGAAGCTGTGGCGGCCGCGGGCTTCCTTGGCGTTGATGAGGTCGTCCAGGCTGATGGCGCGTATGCGGCGACCGAGCAGTTCGATCTCGACGGAATCGCGCGCTACCCGGGCGTAGTCGCCGATGCCGGTGATGCTGCTGATCAGGTTGAGGGTGCCGAGGTCGGTGTTCAGGTAAAGGCTGTTGAGCGCAACGCCGGCTTCGGGATCGTCGAGAAAGGATGACTGCGGAGCGGCTAGTCGATGCCGTGGGTTAAAGGCGCGGAAAACTTCGCGCAGTTTCTCGATGGTGTCCGGCGTCAGCGTCGCGCGGTCGGCGAGCTCACGGGTGCGCAGGCGTGATCGGTGCGGGATCGCTGCATAGCCGCCGACCAGCACGAAATTGATACGCGGGGTCATCCAGTCGCAGCAGCAGTTTTCGCAGGTCGCTCAACGAAGCCCGACAGGCCCCAGGTGTCGCGCTTCACAATTTGCGATCAGCCACATTTCATGCCCTATCCACTATCACCTTGAACCCGCTGCACCCGCTTGCGGTACTCAGCCACGTTGTCACCAGAAATGCGCGTCTGCTGGGTGCCCTTGATCTCATCGACTTTTTCGTCCGAGCCGGTCACTGGCTTGGCTTCGACGGCGGTTTCGTGTTCGAAGGCGTGCGATTTGTCGGTGTTGCGATAGTGCCGGTACAAGGCCCAGTAGAGGCCGGTTGCACCGGCGGGGCCGAGCAGGAGTAACCAGAGTCCGCCGTCGTCGCTCATAACTAAACCACCATCCAGAGTGCAAAGCCTTCGAGTACGGTGCCGACGGTGAGCGCGGCCAGGATCAGCTTCCACTGCTGCACTGGCACGCTGCCCATGGTCTCGCCGGTGCGGCCGTTCACCGCGATGTAATGCAGCAGGCCGCCTTTGCTGCCCTGCTGGTGGTAGGAGTAGAGCCACACCGGCAGGTACATCGACACCCAGCGCGTGCCGTGCACGTCGAGTCGTTCCTGTTCCCAGCGCACGCCGCGACCGTATTGGCTCACTGACGCTTGTACTTTTGCGCGGGCGATGGCCAACAACTGATCTTCAAGGCGCGGTTGCAGGTGCTCGACGTCGCGGTCGCGCTTCTCCGAAGTGCAGCCGGCCAGGTAGGACGCGTTCCACTTCACCGCGTTCTTGGTGTCGAACGGCAGGATGGTGTTGATGATGTTGTTGGTGTTGGCGCGGGTGTCCAGATTGCCGCGTTCGGTGGACGATTCCAGGGTCAGGTCGTCCACCGTGAAGTCGATGTGCCGGTCCAATTAGTAGACATCGGCGTCGTAGTAGGTTTTTTTCTTGTCGCCGCTGCCCCTGGTGTATTCGCGCGTTTTGATCTCGCCGTGGCCGTAGATGTCGGCGCTCACGTTGCCATCGGCAATCATGTAAGGCAGGTAGACGCCGATGACGTTCGCGGGGGTGAACTCTTCCTTGAATGCCTTCAGCGCGAACATTCGCCGCTTGTCTACAAACTGGCGGATGCGCGCGACCGCGTCGTCTTTCTTAATGTGGAAGGGCAACACCGCGTCGGGCACCGCGCCGTTCGCGACCTGCTCGTTGACCCCGAAAACGTGGCGGCACCAATGGCAACGCGCCGTCATCGCGCTTTCGGTATTGACCGTCACTTCGGCGCCGCAGCCGGTGCACTTGAAGCTCATCAGGCTGGCGGCGTCGGCCTCGATATCCCGCGCACCGGAAGCGATGATCCGGCCTTTGAGCTGATCGATGCCCGTGCCGAACCCGAACTCTTCCTCGACCCGCTCGCCACGCCATTCGTTGCGGCAGTACACGCAGATCAGCATGTCGCTGCCGGGCTTGTGGCGGATGTCGGTCGCGCCGCATTTCGGGCAGCGGTTGGCACCGTCCTTCAGCTCCTCAGCGGAGGTGTCGATGGCGACCGGGTCGGGCGCCTCCAATT
>JAWXBP010000522.1 GCA_034440135.1 Planctomycetia bacterium | reverse complement strand
ACGACCTGGCGGACTGGCTTGTGGGACGGCTGGCGTATCATCGAGATGATGTCGTCAGGGCGGCTTGGTTTCTCGAGCTCGCGCGAAAATTGCAAGACGACGTGACGTCCTTTACTGACCCATGGCGCCGCCGATTGCGCGACCGCACATTGCTCGAAGGCGCTGCAGCGGTCGTCATCGAAAAGCTGGTGCCGCACGAACTGTCGCCCACCTATTGGAACGACACGTTGCGCACGGTCGTGGGAATCTGACTTGCGCCTGGATGTTGCGCCTACTCCCCGGTGCGCCGGCGGCAGACTACCATGACTTGGGTTGACCCACCAAGTTCGCGCGTCGGCGTGAATCGAACGGAATCGGAATTTCCCCATGGCCAAACGCTGGCGGATTCATCCTCATGACGTCGAGCGGATCGCGCAATTGGCGCGGAGCGCGGACGTGCCGCCGGTTGTGGCGCAGTTGCTGCTTTGCCGTGGCATCTCCTGTCCGAAGGTCGCGCAGGAATTCCTCGCGCCGAAACTTACGGGACTGAGGCCGCCGGAGGAGTTGCCGGGCGTACCGTTGGCGGCTCAGATTCTGTGGCAGGCGATTCGCGACAAGAAGAAAATCGTCGTCTACGGCGACTACGACGTCGACGGCATGACCGCCACGAGCCTGCTGTGGCAATGCCTGCGCCTGCTGGGCGCGGACGTGAGTTATTACGTGCCGCATCGGCTGGACGAAGGCTACGGGCTGCATCGCGAGGCGCTCGAGAAACTCGCCGGCGAAGGCGCGCAAGTGGTCGTCACCGTCGATTGCGGCGTGGCGAGCGTGGCGGAAGCGGACGTGGCGGCGGCGCTGGGCTTGCAACTGATCATTACCGATCACCACGAGACCGCCGCCGAGTTGCCGCGCGCGGCGGCGATTGTGCACCCTCGGCTGCCGGGTTCGGCGTATCCCTTCGGCGGGCTGTGCGGCGCTGGCGTGGCGTTCAAGCTGGCGTGGGCGCTCTGCCAGCAGGCCAGCGGCGCGAAGCGCGTCAGCGAGCCGATGCGGAATTTTCTCTTGGAAGCCGTCGGCTTGGCGGCGCTGGGAACGATCGCCGACGTGGTTCCGCTGGTGGATGAAAACCGCGTGCTCGTGACGCACGGCTTGCTGAGCCTCAAAGAGCGTCGAGGGATCGGGCTCGCGGCGCTGTTTCAGGTCACGGGGTTGGACAAGCAATCCCGTATCGACTGCGACCACGTCGGTTTCACGCTCGCACCGCGGTTGAACGCGGCGGGTCGATTGGGTCAGGCGCGGTTGGGTGTCGAATTGCTGACGACATCGAGCCCGGAGCGCGCCACGGAGTTGGCGCAGTACATTCACCAACTCAACGAGAGCCGGCAGACGCTGGAGCGGAGCGTTTACCTCGCGGCCCACAAACAAGCGCAAGAGGATTTCGATCCGGTTAACGACGCCGCACTGGTCCTGGCCGGGCGCGGCTGGCATCCGGGCGTGATCGGCATCGTGGCGGGGCGGCTGGCCGAGAAGTTGCATCGCCCTGTCGTGATGCTGTCGCTGGATGAAGTCGGCGGCCGGCCGGCGCAAGGCTCCGCGCGGAGCGTGGCCGGGTTCAATCTTCACGAAGGGCTGGCGTCCTGCGCGCATCACTTCGAGAGCTTCGGCGGTCATGCGGCCGCGGCGGGCTTGAAGATCGAAGAAGCGAAGATCGACGCCTTTCGTGCCGATTTCTGCGAATACGTCTCCACGTCGATCCAGCAGGCGGAACGCGTGGCGGAGTTATGGATCGACGCCGAGGCGCCGCTGAGCGCCTTCAACGCGAAGGTCGTCGAACAGTTGGAGCGGCTGTCGCCGTTTGGGCAGGGCAATCCGCGCCCGTTGCTCTGTGCCAGCGATGTGACGTTGGAAGAACCGCCGCGCCGGATTGGCGGCGGGGGGCGGCACCTCTCGCTGCGCGTCGCGCAGCACGGCGCCCGGATGCGGGCCGTCTACTTTGGCGGCGGCGATGACGAGGAAAAACTCGCCGCGCACCAGGGGACGTTCTCGATTGCCTTTCGCCCGGTGATCAATGAGTTCAACGGGCGGCGCAACGTAGAGCTCCAGCTCTCCGATTGGCGCGCCAAAGCGGACGCGTAGGGGCTCGCCTTCTATCGCCTGTCTCTTTCAGGCCGGTCGGCGTGGACGCTGCATCGTCCAACGCGCCGAGGTCATAGACCTCAACTACAGACGAGCGTTGAGAAAATCTTGGCTGCGCAAAAAAAACGGGGGCCTCTGACGCGCCACATCCACATTGGCAATGCAGGATAGCCAGGGGCAAGTTAACTATCCTACCTCAGAACGTCAGAGGCCCCGCGGGCCAGTCTCACTCAGTCGCTTCCGACTCACCTCAGCGGCTTGTCGAAAGCGGACTGCCCTAAAGCACGCGACGTACCGGGGTGGCAATATCTCGTGAAAGGGGTGACAACGTCGTCGCGTAACCCTCGCTGCATCAATGGTTTATAAATTTACGAAAATTTGCAGGGCGCGAAAAACCAGCCCCAATGGCGGCAAAAAACGTGTATGGTATCGCAACACATAGCTGCGTATTAATGCGATCACCTCTCCCGAAGCAACTCCGGCGCAGAAGCGTCTCAGTTTGAGATGACGCAGCCGGTGCGGCCGCGATAAAGCATTAGGCAAGTAGTGCTTGCGCGCATTTTTTAAAAGGATATGCGTGTCAAAGCCGCCGAGCGCGGCGTCTCAAAATGCGACGAAAGTTCAGGCTTTCTTCGCCATCTTCGCGCGCGTGTCGACCACCAGCTTGACGTACTCGGAGGCGAGCGTCTCAATTCGAGCAAAGTCGCGGTCCTTCAAACTGCGACCGTCGACCAGGGAGCTCCCGACACCGAGCGCGAAGGCGCCGGCGCGGAGGAAATCCGCGGCGGTTTCGAGATTCACGCCGCCGGTGGGCATGAGCCGGACTTGCGGAAGCGGCCCGGCGAGCGCCTTGAGGTAGGCCGGACCGGTCAGGTCCGATGGGAAAATCTTCACGACGTCGGCCCCCGCTTCCCAAGCCTGGAGCACTTCGGTCGGCGTCAGCGCGCCGGGCATGACGACCTTGCTAAAGCGACGGCAGAGGCGAATGACGTCCAGGTTCACGGTCGGGGAAACGATGAACTCCGCCCCGGCCAGGATCGCGATGCGGGCCGTTTCGGGATCCAGCACCGTTCCGGCACCCAGCAGGATGCGGTCCCCCAGGGCGTCCGCCATCTGCTCGATCACGCGATGCGCTCGTGGAACCGTGAAGGTGACCTCGATCGCTTCCACGCCGCCACGGAGGAGCGCCGCCGCGGCTTCGGTTAGCAAACCACCGTCGTCGCCGCGCATCACAGCCACAATCCCAGTCCGGGCGATTCGATCGAGCGTGTTCATTGGATTTTCGCGTATCAAAGGTGGTTCAACGACGCCTGTTCCCACAGATTCTGTGGAAAAACCGTTGGATTCGTAAGGGCGGTTCCCCGGGCCGTCTCTCAATCGCTGTCCGGCGCGGCGCTGGCTTTTGCGGTAAACTAGACCACTGAATTGCCGTCGTCCACTTGTGGCGACTACAAACCTCCGGCCAACGCTGATCCGCTCGTGTCCCCGCAAATTCGCTTTTTCGAAAAAAAACGGGGGGCGCGCCGGACTGGCTCCAAGTTTTGGGGAACGGTCTTCGAGGCCTTGTTTCACCTCGGCTTGCTGCTGACGGGCTGCCTATTGCTGGTCTGGATCCTGGTGACCCGCATCTATCCGCATTGGGGCGCGAATCGATATTTCCATGAGACGCGCGCGGTAGTGCTGGATCGTCGGATCCTCGAAACTGGCAACGGCGATACGCGCCTGTATCGGCCGGACGTCCAAGTGGAGTATGTGGTGGACGGGGCGCAGTATCGCACCTGGACGTTCGCTGTTACGAGGACGAACTATCCCGAGCGCGGCTTGGCCGAGCGCGCGGCGGAGCGATTTCAAGTCCGTGGCGACTATCCGCTATACTACGATCCCGCCGAACCGAGCCGGGCGGTGCTGGTGCGCGACCACTCCGGCACGTCCTGGTTGCTGCTGTTTATTCCCGGCGCGCTCGTGATGGTGGGCAGCGTTGGCTTGGCGTTTCGCGTCGCCACGCTTGGCAAATCCACGGAACGGCGCGCGGTGATGCACGCGCAGCGCAAGACCGTGGAGCTGTTCGACGAGACGCCGCAAGTGGCGCCGGAATGGCCCACGATTCCGACCGATCGCGACGTGACGAATAGCCCCGGCACTAAGTTGGCGTACCGGCTGCCGATTGAAACGTCGCCTGGCTGGAAGCTGGCAGGAACGGCGATCGCCTGCGCAGTTTGGAATCTCGCGACGGCACTGCTGACCTCAGTCGCCTTGCGCGATCACTTGGACGGCGATCCGAACTGGCTACTCAGCGTGCTGACCGTGCCCTTTGTGCTGACCGGCGCTTGGCTCGTGTTTTACGTGATTCGCCTGTGGGTCAACACGACGGGCGTAGGCCCGCCGCGCGTGGAGATCTCGGCGCATCCGCTGCTGCCTGGCGAGAGTTACTCGACGTACGTCTGGTTGCCGCAGTCCGGACAGTTGCGATTTGATCGGTTCACGATGAGCCTCGTCTGCGAGGAGCGCTCGGTCTACCGACTGGGCACCGACTCGCAATCGATGCTGCAACGCGTCTATCAACGGCCGGTGCTCGGCGGCGACGAACTGACGATTCACCGCAACGAACCGTACGAGGCGACAGCGACGTTCACCGTGCCGGAATCGGCGATGCACTCGTTTCGTTCGGGACACAACAGCGTGGACTGGAAACTGGTGCTGCGCGGTAGTATCAAAGGGTGGCCCGACTACGAGCGCGCTTATCCGCTCGTGGTGCACCCGCGGCGGCAACGGGGGACGGAGGGATGAAGCGCGCCAGCGTCCACATTCGCATCGATCGTCCGAATCGCGTCTATCTTCCCGGTGACACCATCGCCGGCAGCTATTCCATCGAGGCTGCGCAACCCGAGACGGTGCAGGCCGCTGAACTGTCGATTCTTTGGCACACCGAAGGAAAAGGGGACGAGGACTTCGCGGTTCATCACTTCGAGCGGATTTCGCGCGATGTGCAGCCGGACTGGGATCCCAGCGACGTGCGGGAGTTTACCACAGCGCTGCCGAATAGTCCGCTCAGCTACGACGGCATAATCGTCAAGATTCGCTGGCGGATTCGCGTCCGCATGTTTCTCGCCGGGGAGCGCGAACTTGTGGAAGATTTGCGCTTCCAACTGGGTCATGTGCCGACGGCAATTCCAGTGCCGATTCCCGTCTAAGACTGGCAAAACTAAACGCGGCGAGGCTGTCGTTCCGCCACGCGCGTGAGGCTTTCGTGGTAGTAGGCGATCGCCTCAGCGGGATTGAGATTGAAAATGGCGCGGCCGTCAGTGCGCCATTGCGCACCGTCGAAGCGAAAGACCGCGGTCGCGGCGCGCAGGTTCCCGACGGCCTCGACGTCTTCCATGGGTCCGCCTTCGATCGCTTCGAAGCGAATCGTCACGCCCACGAAGGCTTGCAACTCGGCGCGCGAACCACGGTCGCGCGCGTAGGCGACTTCATCGGCGAAGTCGCAATCCGCCCACCGTAGCCCGCGCGGCTTGCCGCTGGCGGCCGCCAGCTCGTAAAAGCGGTGCTCCAGGCGTTCGCGCTGGAGATGGAAGTCCCGCTGGCATTTTTCCAGATCGGGGGCGGTCCAGGCCTTCCGCATCGGCCGCCATAAGAGAGCCGCAGCGATTGCGAGGCTGACTACGAACGCGCCGACGATCCACCACCACATGGGGTCCATGGCATCTTCCTTGCTGATCCGGACGCGAATGGCTCGTTGCGCTGTCCGAGCGTGACATTGCGGCGAGAAAGTTGCCCCATCCGCCAAGAGCCCAACCCCGACGCCCGTCCCCTGATTCTACGCGAAGCTTGCAAGGTCGGGCAAGAAACGGCCGCAAGAATTTATTGCGCGGCAGCAATATGGATTGTGGGAGGCGTCTCCGACGCCGATTCGGTGGGCGTTTGTTAGGGCATCGCGCGGTCTCGAAGTGCCGCGCCGAATCCATCGGCGTCGGAGACGCCTCCCACAGTCGCCCCATCTTCACGGGTCAGAAGCTGGTAAAAGCGTTACGCTGTTTCGTGTTCTTGGACCTGTAGCTCTTGGCACATGAGCTCGCGGATTTTGAACTTCTGGATCTTGCCGGTCACCGTTTGCGGAAAAGAATCGACGAATTTGACGTGCCGCGGGACTTTGTAGTGCGCCAAGTGGGCGCGGCAGTAATTGCGGACTTCGTCGACCGAGAGTTCGCAGCCGGACTTTAGTTTGATCCAGGCGCACAGTTCCTCGACATACTTCGGATCCGGCACCCCCACCACCGCGGCTTGCTCGATCGCCGGGTGCGTGAACAGAAATTCCTCGATCTCGCGCGGAAAGATGTTTTCCCCGCCGCGGATGACCATGTCCTTGATACGGCCGGTGATGCGGTAATAGCCGTTTGGCTGTTGAGTGGCGAGGTCGCCGGTGTGGAGCCAACCGTCGCGATCGATCGCCGCGGCCGTGGCGTCGGGATTGTTGTAGTAGCCGAGCATTACCACATGTCCCCGCGTGCAGAGTTCTCCCTGCACGCCAGTCGTGACCGCTTCACCAGTAGCGGGATCGACGATTTTCACTTCCACGCCCGGCAGTTCGCGTCCCACGGTTTCTACGCGCAGCTCCAGCGGGTCGTCGGTGCGCGTTTGCGTGATTACGGGCGAGGCTTCGGTCTGCCCGTAGGCGATGGTCATTTCCCGCGCACCCATGCGGTCGATGACTTTGCGCATAACTTCGATCGGGCAAGGGCTGCCTGCCATGATGCCGGTTCGCAAGGACTTGAGGTCCCGCGCGGCGAAGGTCGCGTCCTCCAACTCCGCGATGAACATCGTCGGCACGCCGTAGATTGACGTGGCGCGTGCTTGTTCGATCGCGGCGAGCGTCGCCGTCGGTTGAAAATACTCGGCCGGCACGACCATCGCCGCGCCGTAGACCACGGCGCATAACGTGCCCAGCACGCAGCCGAAGCAGTGATAGAACGGCACCGGAATGCAGATGCGGTCTTCCGCGGTCAGCCGCTGGCATTGCCCCACGTAGAAGGCGTTCATCAGCAGGTTGCGGTGGCTGAGCGTGGCTGCCTTAGGGAAGCCAGTCGTGCCGGATGTGTATTGAATGTTGATCGGTTGCTCGGCCATCAGTTGCGCGGCGCGGGCATCGACCTCTGACGAGTTGATGGACTCGCCGCGTTCCAGCATCTGTTCCCAGGTGATTGAACCGCCGGGTTGGCCGCCCTTGAGGGCCACGACGTGCCGCAGCTTCGGGAACTCGCTCAGCGATAGTTTGTCCGGCGCCGCCTGGGCCAGCTCGGGACAGACCTCGCCGAGCATGGTGAAATAGTTGGACGTCTTAAAGCGGTCGACGAGAAACAACGCGACGGCGTCGCTCTGCTTGAGCACGTAGTTTAGTTCGAAAGGCCGATAGGCGGGGTTCACCGTGACTAGCACGGCGCCGATTCGCGCCGTGGCGAACTGCATGACCACCCACTGCGGCACGTTCGTGGCCCAGATGGCGACATGCTCGCCCGCTTGAATGCCGAGCGCCAGTAGCCCGCGCGCGGCGCGCGCTACTTCGTGGCCGAATTGCGCATAACTCCAGCGCAAGTCCAATTCCGGAAACACGAGCGCATCGCGCTCGCCATGCAGGGCGACTGTGCGCAACAGGGCTTCGCCAATGGTTCGTCCATCGACCCATGGCACAGGGTTTTCGTCAGCCATCGTGGGGGCGCTCCGTGGGATAGCGGACGCATTGTAGCGTGGTGCGCCGGTCGGCGGGAATGTCGGATCGTGCTTCGTCTAAGCGGCAGCAACATCCATCGCGGTAAGAAAGCGGACTGTGGGAGGCGTCTCCGACGCCGATAGCGAGGACGTTACTCGCTCGCCTCACGGCCAGTGCCAACAACCACGTCGATCAATCGGCGTCGGAGACGCCTCCCACAGGGTTAGCGCGCGCCTCGTCCGCCAGAATCGCCTTCAACCCATGCTTGTAATTGGGATACTTGAGCGTCAAAGGAAGCTCAGTAAGCAGGCGGCGGATATCGAGACGCTTGCTGGATTCGGCTCGCGAGGCGGCGGCGGCGCTTACGTCGGGTTCCACGTACTCGGGCCGGGGTGCGTTGAGCCGTCGGGCGACCTCGTTGTAATACGCGCTGCGTTTCAACGGGTGCCCGTCGGAGACGAGGTAGGTTCGCGGAGTCTGGGCAAATTCCGCCGCCAACAGAACGATTCGCGCCGCGTCTTCGACATGAATCAGATTGAGATATCCTTCGGTCGGCAGCGCGAGCGGCTCGCCCGCGCGAATGGCGGCGAGTCGCGGAATTCGACCGGGGCCGTAGATGCCTGCCAGCCGCAAGATGACGGCCCGCTCGCCCAAAGGGTGGCGCCGGAGCCACGACTCGGCTTCCAAGCAAATCCGTCCGCCCTCGCGCGTTGGTTCAGTAGGCGAATCCTCGTCGACGATCTCGTCGTGGCTTTGCCCATAGACGCCGGTGGAGCTGATATAGATGAATCGCCCCACCTCGGCCGGCAGCATAGCGAGCGCGCGGCGCAGGCCGTCGACGTAGACGGTCCGCATCGCGTGGCCGGCATGGCGATCGAATCCGATTGCGAACAGCACCGTGGTGGCCGCCGGCAGCGCTGGCCAGGGCTCAGGCTGAGTGATATCCACCTCGATCACTTGAAAACCGTCCGCTCGAAGCAGCGCGGCGCGTTGCGGGGAGCGCGTTGTGACCGATACGTCGTCCCCGGCGTCCCGCCAGAGCTCCGCCACGCGTCGCCCGAGATAGCCGCAACCCACGATCAGTCGAGTGTTCGGCACTTTAGGATCCAGGGTGCGCCCAACGTTGTGCCGCAGGCGCTACGAGACGAACAGTGAGGGCAGCCGACCCATAGAAGGAAAGCGAGTAGGTGGGAGTCGAACCCACGGTGGCGGACTTTCAATTATTCCAAGCGACCCAGTTTTCCCGTCTCTACAAGCGGCGGTACACAGTTTTTTACACAGAACTCTGTTTTGGTCAAAAACGTGATGGCATGGCCTGGGATAGTTTACCCGCGCCGCTCAAGGCCGCAATGGCGGCGATCGTCGATGCGACAATGGCAACCTTGCCTAAATCGGACTATTCGGAGGAAACCACCTCGGAGCGTGCATGATGCCCGGACGAATCCCGCGCAAAGCACCTTGCCCCTGTGGCAGCGGTCGGGCTCGTTGAGATATGCAACTCCGAGTCACAGGGTTAAGATCGTCGCCATGCGTAGTCCATGGCTCAGGTTTCAACTTTCCAGCGCGTTCGTCTTGCTGAGCATCCTTTGTTGGGTCTTGGCAACTCGCCCATTCTGGCACGAACACCATCGAATTATCGCCTGGATCGGGGCGAATCGCAGCCAGGCAATTACGGTAATTGACCGTGCGAAATTCCCCCTTTCGCAAGACGAAGAGGAACTACTTGAACCATTGCAGGGGTCGCGCCGCGTCAACATCAACAATGAATCTTACTACCGACCGAATCCCAGCCTCTTTTGGCCCGGCCTAGCATTCGCCACGTTCATTGGATGGAAATGCCGCAAGGTAGCGACCCGTCCAACAGTTGCATACGTACCACGATGCCCCCTGAACAACTCGCCGAGCTAGAAATCTACGCCACCGGTTACTTCGCCGGACATGCCGAGCCGTTGGGGCCGTGGGCCAGCGGCTTCATTCTGGCGGCTGGCGCTCTGAGGCATCCAAGCCGCGATTCACCGCATCCCCAACCGTCGCCAGAAAATAAATCCCGCGCCGATTAGGAACGCGGTCCCGACTGCCTTGATGGAAAGGCTAATCCAAAAAGTCGGATGGTTGATCCGGAAACACGCGAACGCCACGGCAAGCAACGTGACGATCGCGAACAGGCGCCAGAGGCTGAATCGGGCTTTTTGCATCGCGTCGATTCTACCCGTGCGGAAATGGCAGGTAGTGATGCCAATTCAGAAGACTTCTCACACGGTCGGCGCGAGGAATTGGCAAGCGGGTTTTTTTCATGCGCTGGAGGGTAGAATCAGTCGGTTGCGGTTCACACACTCCCACGGGAAGACACCATGCGTGCCATCGCTGGCCCAATCGTCGTGTTTTCGGGCGCATTCCTTTGGAGCGCTGGAACGATCGGCTATTCGCTGATGTACATGGCGAAACAAGGAAACATCGACCCGCCTCAGTTTGCCACTTGGGGTGGCGTTGCAATTAGCGTGGTGGGACTGCTCCTGACCGTGGCTGCGTTTGCAAGAGATAAGGATATCGCGAGATAAATCCCGCTCGTCGCCAACTGTCTCAAACGGTTTCACGTCCCTGGCGGCTATCTCCCCGTCGCCGCGACCGGCGAACCAGCGCTCCTGAAATGAGGGACAGCGCCGGACCGGTCAAGATCGACCGTACGAACGTCGCGAATTCACCATTCCGCTGCTTCCCCGCTGCACTGCATCAGGCGGGCCGCACACCGCACACCACGAATTCCGCGCGAAATGCCAAACTCGCGATCCACTCGCTTGTTTCTAGACTACAATACCGCCAGTTGCCGGCAATCGCCGTCGCTTCGCCGACACGCCGTAGCCGTAACTTCTCGCGTCAGCCACTGCAGCTCATTTCCTATCGCAGGTACCACTACGATGTTGTTGACATCGCCGATTCCCGGCCGCATTTCCTGGCGAGCGCTGGCCGTGTTGACATGCAGCCTGCTCACGTCCATTCAGGCGAATGCCCAGACCGGCGCCAAGCCCAAGCCCAGGCCGGCCGCGCCCGCGGGGCAAAGCGATCCGCGAGCGGATGATCGCGCTGGGATTCAAGCCGCGATGACGTCGTTCCGCGAGGCGTTTAAGGCGCGTGACGCCAAAGCCATGACTGCCCATTGGACCGCCGAAGGCGAATATCGCAATCAGAGCGGCGTGCAACTGCAGGGACGGGTGGCCTTGGAACAAGCGTTCGCGGCCTTTTTTGCAAAAACGCCGGAGTTGAAAGTGGATTCGCAACCGGAGGCGTTGCGCTTTCTTTCGCGCGATTCCGCAGTTCAAGAAGGCGTCGTCAACGTGCAGCGCGGCGCCGCGGAACCGATGGTCCCGGCGCGCTTCACCGCGCTCCTCGTCCGCGAGGACGGCTCGTGGCGATTGGCAAGTCTCGTCGAGTCACCGAAGGATGACGTCTCCGTGGCGGACATCGGCTGGATCGTCGGCGAGTGGAAATCGACCGGGGAATCCGGCGCCGAGATCGACTCGACCTACACCTGGTCGGCCAACAAGAAATTCATTCACGGGCAATTTTCGATCAAAGAAAAGGAACTCACTCTGACTGGCGCGCAGATCATTGGCGTCGATCCCGCCACCGGCATGCTGCATTCCTGGACCTTTGAAGCGGATGGAGGCGTGGGCGAGGCCGACTGGAGTCGCGACGGCGATCATTGGGTGCTGGAGGCCGCGGGTACGATGACCGATGGTAGTTCGCTTTCCGAAACGAATCTGCTCCGCCGCGTCAACGACGATTCGTTCACCTGGCAATCGATCGATCGCTTGTTGGACGACGAAGAACTGGCCGATCTT
>JAWXBP010000521.1 GCA_034440135.1 Planctomycetia bacterium | reverse complement strand
TGCGGACCACGATCGTTTCGTGTGCCGCCTGCAATGAGCGGAACTGGGATTCACGTTCGTGTAGTAACGCGTCCAGCTCGCGCATGCGGCGGTAAATAAAGACAGCCGCAATCGCTGGCGACAGCATGGCCAGGATCATCAGTTCGTGGAGGTGCCAGCCGTCCCAGGCCGATACGGTGGCCACGAACGCACTGAATCGTTCCCAGGCGTCGCAGGCGTAACAGAGGAAAACGGTGGCGACGCAGCCCGCGATAATTGCTAGCAGATCGATCAACGCCCGCCGTCGGAGTCGCGCGCGTTTTTCGCCCACAGGTGCGCGCTCTTCCGGTTGGGTTGGCAGACTGGACATCCCGGCAATCCTGATCTTCGTCAAGCAGCGCGCAGCGCGCACCACGGCGAGAGGCAAACGAGATGAAACCGCGTATCGGGACGGCCGCACCATGTCAACCATAGCCCCTGGATGATGTGCGAATGCGGCAAACCGCCAAGGTTCGGAATCGCGCAGTGCGTAAGGGTAAGCCCGGCACGTTACAGTCCGCGAAAACGTCGCCGCCCGACTTGCGTACCTAGGAAACAGCTAGGTGCGCAATCCCGCCCAGCAAATCGTCGTCGAATCGCGGCAACTGGCAGTTTTTGCGAGACTCACCCATTCGCAGGGATTCGACGCATCGATTTCGCTGGGCGGCGGCGTCTTCCAGGGTTTTGGCCCGCCCTGCTCCTTGGCAGGTGCAACCCTCGAAGCACGCCGCTATGTTAGGGCCACGCTCACCCTCTTGTTTGCCCGAAGGAAGTTCCATGCCAGGGTTCGATCAGGCCACGAAGTCCGTCGATGAAGCGGCCTCGCCTCGTCGCACGCGGCTGGGGCTGCAGTTGTTTTGCGTTTACTTGGCTCTTTACGTTGGCTTCGTGCTGCTGAATGCTCTGGCGCCGGAGCGGATGGCAATCACGCCGTTCGCGGGCGTGAATCTCGCCGTGCTCTACGGACTGGGGTTAATCGTCGCCGCGTTTGTGATGGCGCTCCTGTACGAATTGCTGTGTCGCCGCATCGATCGGCAGGACGCCGGTCGGGGAGGCGATAAGTCGTGATTTACGAGCCTTCCGGAATCGCGGTCTCGGTCTTTCTGTTGTTCGTGGCGATCACGCTGGCGATCAGCTTTCGCTTGGGCGCCAAGGCCAAATCGTCGCAGGGCTATTTTGCCGCCGGCGGTGGTATCCCTTGGTTCGTAAACGGCATCGCCTTCGCAGGCGACTACCTTTCGGCGGCGTCGTTTCTGGGCATCTGTGGGATGATCGCCTTCTACGGCTACGACGGCTTCCTGTATTCGATTGGCTATCTCGCGGGCTGGATCGTGGCGCTGTTTGTGATTGCCGAGCCGATTCGCCGTCTCGGAAAATTTACGTTCGCCGACGCTTTGGACAGCAAATTCCACTCGCGTGGGATTCGTCTTTCGGCGGCTGTGAGTACGCTTGTCGTCAGCTTGTTTTATTTAATCCCACAGATGGTCGGCGCCGGCGCTTTGGTCAAGCCATTGCTGGGGTTGCCGCATTGGGCCGGCGTATCGATTGTCGGCGCGGTCGTGGTTTTGATCGTCGTCACCGCCGGCATGGCGTCAACCACTTACGTGCAGTTTCTCAAAGGCTCGCTGCTGGTGTTGTTCTCCGGCTGGTTGACGGTGCTGATCCTGCAGCGCGGGCTGGTCGTCGATGAACGCTACCGCCCCGGCGGTTCCGCGTCCGATCCGTTTGCCGCGACACAAACACTGCGCGTCACCGCGGACGGGAAACGCATCGTCAACGGATTGCCACAGGGAGAATCGAAGGACGCGGACTTCTGGCGGGTGGGGCATGTCAGCAAGCTTCCTGACGGCAAGTTGGAAACCGGTCCGCTGGGTCCCTTGGAGTTCTTGAGCACGTTGCAGCAAAGCGAAGTCGTGCTCTGGAGCTCGGCGACGAAGGCCGAGCCGGATGGCAGTACGTTGACTACTTATTCGCAGCGCGTCGTGCCCGGCGCGGAAATTCTGCGGCCGGGCAACAGCCCGACGTTCAAGGGAGTGCGGAGCGAGCGGATTCAGGACAAGTTGAACTTCCTGTCATTGATGCTCGCGCTGTTTTGCGGGACGGCGTCGTTGCCGCATATTTTGATTCGGTACTACACCGTGAAAGATCAGGCCGCGGCGCGAAAGAGCACCGTGGTCGGCATTGCCAGTATTGGGTTTTTCTACGTGCTGACATTGTTCCTGGGACTCGGCGCGATGACCAGCGGCGCCATTGACGTTACGAACAGCAATATGGCCGCGCCGCTTTTGGCGCGGAGCATGGGGGAACTGCTGTTCGCGGTGATTTCGGCGATCGCCTTCACCACGGTGCTGGGCACGGTCAGCGGATTGATCGTCGCCTCCAGCGGGGCAGTCGCGCATGACCTGGCTGGGAGCTTCGTCCGCACTCCGCTCACCGATCACGAAAAAATTCGCATCGCCAAAATTGCGGCCGTCGTGGTGGGCGCGTTGGCCATGGCGCTTGGCATTCTGTTCGAGAAGATGAACGTCAACTTCCTCGTCGGCTGGGCGTTCAGCGTGGCCGCTTCGGCGAATCTTCCCTCATTGATCATGCTGCTGTTTTGGAAAGGCACCACGCGCCAGGGGATCACCACGGCGATCCTGGTCGGCATGATCTCGTCGCTCACCTGGATTCTGCTGAGCGAAGACACATTCCGCGACATTTACGGACTCGCCCCGGCCGACGCCTGGGTGCCGTTCAGTCAGCCGGGCATCGTGACGATTCCGCTGGGATTTGCGACGGTGATCTTGGTGTCGTTGCTGACGAAGGAGCGCTAAGGCGAAGGTTGAGTGCGACATCTCTAAACACTAGCCCGACGCGCCAGTTTTGAAGTTGCGCATTTGCATGTTTTTCGAAAGCAGAGGTGGGTGCCTGGGGCTGGGGCAGCGGTGAATGTGCCGCGACGTCTCGCGCGCTGGGGCATCGTTGCGACCTTCAGTACAGTCAACCGAAGCCCCAGCGTGACGGACTTCGATTGCCGCTTGTTTTATGCCCCTGCCCCAGGCACCCATCGCCTTTTGCCCGAAAGGCGCAACTTCAAACCGCGCCAGCGAGGGGGAGTAGACGTCGTACATCGAACGGCGCTTACTCCCCCTCGCTGGCGCGTCGGGCTAGTATGAGGCTCGCCTTCCGTTATCTTTCTTGTTGACACCCAACGAGTATCCTCTGACGTCAGGCACACCATGTCCCGATACGAAACACTCTCTGCCGCCCTGCGGGATTTGCGCGAGAAATTCGTCCAGCACCGCATCGACTGCTATGCGCTCACTTCGCAACTTGTCGAGGGATTGCGTGAATACTTAGGCGTGGACGAGGATGTCGTCTGCTATTTCGCCACCCAGGGCAACTGGCAAGGTAGAAAGGTCGACGGGCCGGCAGGCGCGCTCAACTTGGGGGACGACACGTTTTGGCATTTCGGCGTGTCGATCGACGTGATGGAAGAGGTCGATCAGATGCCTTGCCACACGATCGGCTTCGAGTTCCGGCTCAAACGGTTGCCCGAGCATTACCTGTTGGCAATCATTCCCGACGGCCCGCAATTCCAAATCTCGGCCGCAGCGCCCGAGACGGACCTGCGGGCGGTTTACGAACACTTGTACCAGAATTCGCTCAAGCGCTATGGCGAAGCGTACCGCGGGTACTTTGTCGAAGGGGAACCGGCGAAACGATTTGGGTTTTAGAGCCGCTCAATACGTCTCGTCGGAACTGCCGCCTTCCGCTGCTTCGGTTTCGCTGGTGATGGCCTCGGCTGCTTTGTCAGTGGCCTTTTCGCGCTGCTCATCCAGTTTTTCGATGGCGGCGTCTTGGGCGCCTTCGATCACTTTGTGCTTTTGATCTCGGACCACCTCGGCGGCCTCATCCGCGACTTCCTCGGCCAGGTCGCGACACCCCAGCGACGGGGCGAGCATCGCCGTGGCCAACATCAACGTGGCAAATCGCTTCATGTTCTGACTCCCTGTACTGACCGCGGAACGGGCCTTCCGATTTCTATGCCAAGTATAGGGGGCCCTGCGAAGCGTGCAAGTTCGGCGCATGTGGCGAACTTGCTGCGCCTGGCAATTGGCGTCGCTGGCTGCCTAAACCGAAACGGTTAAAGACCTTCCAACTCAGCTAAACACCGATTCAGGCCCGCAGCGTTTCTCACTGTCAGATTAACGGCGGCGCGACAAGAAAAAGCCCAGGGAAGGCCACCCAAGACTTTGGTGATAGCAAAGACTTCGAGGGCCTTCCCTGGGCTTAACGCTATCGGCGCGATGAGCAATCGCTAGCCTTCTCCGCCGAGGCGGACTTTGAGCGGCAGTTCGTTCATGGCCGGGACGAAGACTTGCGGCGCGAGTTCGCTCGCAGCGGTCAGCTTCAAGTTCCGCAGTTCCGCCAAAGGCAACGCGGCTGGTAGCGGGACTGTTAGCGAGAATTCCGTTTGGCCTTCGGCAACGACGACGGTCGCCGGCGTTGGCAGTCCTTCCAGCTTAACTGTGACTGCGCGCCCAAAGCCGGGCGAGCGTTCCACCGTGCCACGAAGTTCGACGGCCATTTGTCCATCGGCGGTCGGCACGATTTCCGCCGCGCCGGCCAAGCGCAATTGGAACGTAGGCTTCCTCACCGGCAATCGTCGCACGGCCGAGTAGGCGGTGGCGAGGACTTGATTGCCGTCGCCGCCGAGTAGTTCCGCTTTGAGCGCGACGTCATGCGGCAGATCCGGCAAGTCGGCGGGTACCGCGAGGGTGACCGTGGCATCGACTTGATCGGCGGCGAGCACGGCTTCTTGCGCTAGCCGTAACGTGCGGTCGACGTCGGGAACCGTCTGGTTGTTCTCCATCTTTGTCGGCGGCACCTGGCTAGTGATGAGCGATAGTCGCACCGCACCGGCAACGCCTTCCGTGCGTTGGATTTGCGCGGGCAGCGCTGTTGTTCCGGCGAGTGTCAGTGCGTCGGTCTCTAAAGGCGCTCCCCAGGCGACAGTCAGGGGCGCGGCGGGCGCAGTGGCGATGGCGAATTCGCCGGCCAACCAGGGACTGTAGCCGCTGACCGCATTCGCCGGTCCGGTGACTGTGCGCGTGACGGTTTCCGGCGCGTCCACGGTGGAAGCTTGCACGTGGACTACGCCTGCAGCGTTGGGCTCCGCGCCGTGCAATGACATCAGTGCGTCGTTCACGCCGGCTGGAAGGAGAGCTTGCTCGGCGACCATTCCGGTCGGAAGTGAATTGAAGGCCAACGCGATGGGGCCGCCGTAGGAGCGGCGATCGGCATGCACGCGGGCGATCGCCGCGCCGCCCACGGGCACAACGTAGCGATCGGCGTCGAACGTGACGCGCAGTTCCGGCTGATCGACTGGGACGACTTCGAGTCGATAGCGAAACGCTTCGCCGCCACGATGGCGAAGGTCGCGCAGGCGGAGCTCGATCGATGCGATTTGTGCGGGCACGTCGAATTCCAGGCCCGGATCCGTGGTGCCGGATTGATCGTCGGCGACGGATAATTGGTTGCCTTGCGGGTCGTGAATTGTGAGTACGCCGTCGAGCGGCGAGTTCGCCCGTTCCGCCCAGCATTCGATTTTCAGTTTCGTTCCGGGCGTGACCGCGACGCGAAAGGCATCCACTTCGCCTGGGGACAACAATCGCCCGTTGATGCCGACCGGAGCGGTCATGGTTCCGGCCAACTCGGAATCGACTTCCTCGGTGACTTCGCGCCAGGGGCTGACGTACATCCGCAGTAAGCCGGTCGGTGCGGTACTAGGAAGTGCGAGGCGCACCGGATGCCAGGCGCCCGTGTTGACTCGTTCGCCGATCAGTCCCGTCAGAGATCGCGCCAGCAATTCTTGTTCGGTCATCCCGCGCAGGAAGGGAACCGTTTCGATTGCGGCGTTGGCGAGCTTCAAGCGGAAGAACGCCGGAGGCTGGCCTTGGAACAGGGCGTCGTGCAATTCGATGCGATAGCGGCCGTCGCGCGGCAAGGTCGCGGTGAGTCGCGCGTCGCCGTCGAATTGTGAGACGCCTTGCGCCCAGGCCAACTGAGCGCCGTTCTCATCAAGCAAGTGAATGACGGGATTCAACGGGCTGCCGAGTCGCTTGGCTTCGACTTCCACGGCGAACATTGCGCCGGCTTGGCCGTCGAACGGCACAATCACGCGCGTCGCGCCATCGCAGCGACCGGTGATCGCGATGGGAACGCTCACTGCTTCACTGGTCAGTGGAGATTGGACCAGTTCATCGACGACCACCGCGACGGCGTTGGAGATGCCTTGCCCGTTGGCGATGCGGAGTAGCCGGATGCCGGGGAAGCTGTCCGGCGGCAGCTCGATTTCCAATTCGATGCGCTCGGACGCGCCGCTCCCTTTGAGCGCGGCGGCAATGGGCTGATCGCCCAGCCATAGTCGCGGCTCCGGCAGAAGTTCGGCGCCTGATAAGGTGACCGTCGTCTTGGCGCCGGATTGCAAACCGCGCAGGGAGATGTCGTCGATGCGGGGGGCGCCCAAGGCGGCCGCGCCCAGTGCGAATACAGTGAAACAAAAAACGGCGGGCGATGTGAGCAATCGCATGGCGGCTGGCTCGTCGGCTGGAGGAGCGAATCCGCCGCGTGGCGCGCGGCGAGGCGGGAGACGAAACGAACCCGCGACCGTGCGCGGCTTACCTCACACGGTCGCGGTCGGGATTTCGATGATAACCTCGGGTCGCTGCACTAGCTACCGAAAGGATCCTCTTCGTCATCGGCGGCCGGGGCGGCGTCGTCGGCCGGCGCTTCGGCGGCACTGGAGTCGTCGGCCGCGGCATCATCGCCGCCGAACGGATCGGCTTCGTCGGCAGCCTCTTCGGCTGGAGCAGCGTCATCCGCCGCCGGAGCGGCGTCATCGGCTGCCGGAGCGGTGTCGTCCGCGCCGAAGGGGTCGCTCTCCTCGTCGGCCGGGGCCGCATCTTCGGCGGGCATTTCCTCTTCGGCAGCAGTATCCTCGGCTGACGCATCGTCGCCGCCGAATGGATCGCTGGCTTCGTCGTCGGCTGGGGCTTCCTCTGCCGGCGGAGTCGCA
>JAWXBP010000520.1 GCA_034440135.1 Planctomycetia bacterium | reverse complement strand
ATGTGCGCAACAATTTTGGCGGACTCGGTTTAGGCGACGCTGACGGCGACGGGGACGTGGACGTTTCCGATCTGAACGCCGTGCGGAATAACTTCGGCGCGTCGGTCAATTCCTTGCAAACGCGGTCTCTATTCGCAAATGTCACCATCGCCGCAAGCTCACTTCCCGAATCAACTTCCTCACAAAGAGTCCTGATTGAATCTGGTGACCAGCGGCGTCGCGAATTCATGGGTTCGACACAGCGGCGTTACAACGTGACGTTTAGTCCGTCCGCACTCGATACACTCTGGTCGCAATTGGGGCACGAGTTCGATGACAATTCGCGTCTCAGTAATTCTGTTTCGCGGCGCAAGCGGAAGTAAAAAACTTCGACCGCTCATTGACTCGCTCGCCCACTCGACGGAGGGTGGCGTCGTGCGATTCATTGGTACTATCGAGGGAGATCGCACTCGTCGTCCCGTCGGCAAGGTAAGCGAGTGCGAGATTGTGACGCGCCGTTTGCCCAGGTCGGGTCGCCATCGCGTTCATCGCAGCGATTTCGGTGAGCCTTGGAAGTTGATCGCTATGGACGACAATCCGTACAAGTCGCCGGAGACGAATGGAGAGTCGAGGTCGCCATTGATTAAGGTCTGGTCCTACCCTGCATTTTGCATCGTGGCGATCTTGATTCCGTCAGCCCTCGGCGCGGTCGCCTTAATAGCTGACATGTGCAGTGCGACAAGACTTCCGGTCGTGGTTCACAGTGTTGTCTGCCTCGCCTTAGGCGTATGGACAATGACCGTGTTGGTGCTCAACAAGGTCAGTCGCCGCCGTCCCTGAACTATTTTCCATTTGGCGCGCTGGCAAACTGTGCCACTACCGCGTCGCCCCACTCCTTGACCGCCCTAACCGCCACGGCCTATTCTGCCGGATTGCTTTCCGGGCGGCTGGCGGGCCGCTTTCCTCCTGTTTTGTGAGCTGTGCTGAATCATGCCGCGCATCGTGGTGTTGGATACGTTGTCGGACGAAGGCCTGGACCTGCTGAAGGCTTCGCCGGGCGTGGAATTCGAGGTCCGCACCGGGCTCAAGGGGGACGATCTCCGCCAGACGCTGGCCGAGTTCGACGGCGCTATCTGCCGCAGCGGCGTGAAAATCACCGCCGAATCGCTGGCCGGCAACAAGCGGCTCCGGGCGATCGTCCGGGCCGGCGTCGGCACGGATAACATCGACAAACAGGCCGCCACCCGGCTCGGCATCGTGGTGATGAACACCCCGGCCGGCAACACAATCAGCACCGCGGAGCACACCTTCGCGATGATGTTGGCGCTCTCCCGCTCGATCGCGCCGGCCAACCAGAGCCTGATCGAACATCGCTGGGAACGCGGCAAGTTCATGGGGGCCCAGCTCGCCGACAAAACGCTGGGCGTGATCGGTTTGGGACGCATCGGCCAGGCGGTTGCCGCCAGGGCGAAGGCCTTCGAAATGAAGGTGCTGGGGTTCGATCCGTTCCTGTCCGCCGAAAAAACCAAGGAACTCGGCATCGAACCGGTGGAATCGGTCCACGCCATGCTCCCGCAAGTGGACTACCTGACCGTCCATACGCCGCTCACGCCGGAAACTAAGCACCTCGTCGGCAAAAAGGAACTCGACCTGCTCAAGCCCGGCGTGCGGTTGGTGAACTGTGCCCGAGGGGACATCTACGACGAAGCGGCGTTGCTGGAAGGGCTCAAGGCCGGCAAGATTGGCGGCGTGGCCCTGGACGTCTTCGCCCAGGAGCCCTGCACCGACAGCCCGCTGTTCGGCCAGCCGGGCGTACTCTGCACACCGCACCTCGGGGCCAGCACCGAGGAAGCCCAGGCCAAGGTGGCCGTCGAGGGAGTCGGCCTGCTGGTCGATTACCTGACCACGGGGGCGATCCGCCACGCCGTGAACATGTCGACGCTCGACCCCAAAACGCTGGAGGCGATGCGCGGCTATCTGGACCTGTCCTACCGCCTCGGGCTGTTGCTGTCGCAATTCGACCGCTCGGGCATCCGCAGTTGCAAGCTCTTTTACCGGGGGGACATCGTCGGCAAAGACACCAAGCTCCTGGGCTCCGCCTTCGCCGCCGGCCTGCTGGCCTCGGCCCTGGACCAGGAGGCCAACATCGTCAACGCCGAGCTGCTGCTCCGGGAGCGGGGCATCGAGCTCGTGGAGCAATCCCGAGCCGACCGCGGAGCGTTCAACGCCACGATCGCGGCCGAAGTGACCACGGCCACCGGCGCCTACCGGGCGGCCGGCACCTTGTTTGGTCAAAAAATGCTCCGTCTTGTGGAGCTTAACGAGTTCCGGCTCGAGGCCTACCTGGACGGGATCCTGCTGGTTTTCCGGCACCGGGACGTCCCCGGCATCATCGGCCGGGTGGGGACGATTTTCGGCCAGCACCAGGTCAATATCGCCCAAATGTCCGTCGGCCGGACCGGAGAAGCCCCCGGCGGGGACTCGATCGGCGTCATGAATCTGGACGGTCTGCCCCCGGAGGCGGCCATGGAAGCGATCCGGAAATCTCCGGACATCCTGGGGGCGTCGATCATCCAACTGCCGCCGGCAGGGCAACTCCCGTCATGGCTGGCGTGACCGTTACGAATTGCCACCTTGGACCTAGAAACTCGGCTTCCGCATTCCGCAAATTCTCCAAATTCACAAGCGCAATTCCGATAGTACATTTCATCGGGCAGCCGCTCCCCGGCCGCCGGTTTGCGGAGACCGGCGGGCGACCCTTCGATGGCTGCCCGATCCTTCTGGCACTTCTAGCGAGTTCGGAGTTTCCTGTGATTGCGCTCGATGAGCAGCTCGACGGCCGCGTACAACGCGCCTTGCAAGGTCATCCCCACCTGACGAACGGCAACCTGCAGTCGGAATCCAGCGACGGCCGCGTCACCCTGCGAGGCGTCGTGACGACGTACTATCAAAAGCAGATCGCCCAGGAATTGCTGCGCAGCGTCGAAGGCGTGCGCGAAGTCGTAAATCACCTGGAAGTGACCTGGAAAAAGCCGCGCCAACGCACGGCGGTGAGCGCGTAGTCGATCGGCGTCGGTCATCCTGCCCGAGCATACAAGGAGTGGGATTTCAACTGTCGGCCATTACTTCCCGGCCATGGCCTGGAGCTTTCCGGCAGGAGAGAGTCCGGCGGTCTTCCAAACCGCGTCGAGCTTTTGTGCTGAGTCCCGGCCGATCGCTTCCCGGCTTTGCGCGGGATAGTTCTTCGGGTCGCGATGCGGCGTGACGGGGCCTTCGTAGCCGATTTCGGCGAGGTAGGCGAGCGCCGCGGCGGTGTCGATGTTGCCGGCTTCGCCCGGCAGCAGGCGACCGGATTCCGGCGCGTTGTCCTTGGCGTCGGCGAGTTCGACGGTGAACAGTTGGTCGCGCTTCAGCTTCTTCAGCCCTTCCCAGCCGGCGCCGGTCACATGCAGCGCCCAGAGATCGGCCGCAACGCCCACGTTTTTGCTCGACACGAGGGACAGCAACATGAGCAAGTTGTCGAGCGAGTAGATGAACTCGTAGTGTTTGCCGGCCCGCTGGGCTGGGTTGGCGTCGAAGCCGACGGCGAGACTCAGGCCGTGCTTTGCCAGCACGGCGGCGATTTCCGACAAGCGGCGGCGATGCGTTTCGAAGTTCTGGTGGAAAGGCTGTTCGTCCGAGGCCGGTTCAAGAATCGTCACCAGGCGCGTGCAACCGAGCGCCGCCGCGAGTTCGGCCAGCTGCGGGAGTGCTTGAAGATCCGTGGCGTAGTCGGCGTCACTCGTCCACCGCACCGGCAAGGGCGCGCTGCCGTATTTCAGCTTGGAACTATCCAGCAATCGCCGCGCGTGCGGCAAACCTTGGCTCGCCGCCAGGGCCGCGATCTCGCGTAAATCTAGGTCGATGCCCTTGAAGCCGTTCGACAGCGCCAACTCGATGATTTCACTCTGCCTGCCCGACACGCCGAGCGCCGCGACGCTCAGATTCTTGAACATGAAGCACTCCGGGGGATTGATTGCCCGACGCGATTGCCGGGCATTGTCTGAGCGGTGACTGTCCAACGCCGCACGCCTGCTATCAACGCATGGACCATCCAAAGGTGGGGGCCACAATCGCCGCCGCTCGGCAAACGAAACAAGTTGCCGGCGAATCTGCCCGCCTGTGACGCCGATCAAAGAGCCGGCGGTGGCGCGACGTTTTGGGCCAACCGTATTATGGCGAAAAGACGTCTTTTTTCAACGGCACTTGTGCGGCGATGAATGGCGACACGCCTAGATTTTTGCGACAAACTCCGCCAACACGCGCGTCGAGATGCCGCCCCGGGCCGTAAACGACGCCATGAGCTTCATCCACTTGGGTTGCACGAGGCCCGCCACATCGTCGAGAATTCGATTGGTGACGTGCTCGTAAAAAATCCCCTCGTTGCGAAACTGTTGTAGATAGAGCTTCAGGCTCTTCAACTCGACGCATTTCGCCGCGGGGCAGTACGAAAACACCAGCGTCCCGAAATCCGGCTGCCCGGTCTTCGGGCACACGGAAGTGAACTCCGGACAGGTGATCTCGATCGTGTAATCGCGACCAGGAAATTGATTGTCGAAAACTTCCAGGACAGCGCGGAAATCGCTCGGCATGATGGCTCCCAAGGTGGTTGGACGGGTATTCTCGCAGGAGGGAGGGAGTAGGAAAAGGAGTAGGTGAAGTAGGTAGTAGGTGGGATTTGTTGATCGACTTCTCGCTTTGAATCATTCATCCATGCCAAACGCTGTTGTCCTGCTTTCTGGGGGGCTGGATTCCGCTACCACGGCTGCCGTGGCTCAGGCGGAGGGGTTCTCGCTGTATGCGTTGTCGTTCGACTACGGCCAGCGGCACCGCTTTGAATTGGAGGCCGCCGAACGCGTGGCGCGGTCGCTGGGCGTCGCTCGGCATGTGACCGTGAAAATCGACCTGGCACAGTTTGGCGGGAGCGCGCTTGTCGGATCGGCCGAGGTGCCGAAGGACCGGGCTGAGGCAGAGATGTCGGCCGGCATTCCGATCACTTACGTTCCCGCCCGAAATACGGTGTTCCTGTCGCTGGCGCTCGGCTTTGCGGAGACGCTCGGCGCCGCCGACATCTTCCTGGGCGTGAACGCCGTCGACTACAGCGGCTACCCCGATTGCCGCCCGGAGTATCTGGCCGCGTTCGAGCGCCTGGCGAACCTAGCCACCAAGGCGGGTGTCGAAGGAACGCTGAAATTCCGAATCCACGCCCCGCTCGTGCAACTTACGAAAGCGGCGATCATCCAACTTGGTGTGCGGCTGGGCGTCGACTATTCCTTGACCCACAGTTGCTACGACCCCACGCCTGGCGGCGAAAGCTGCGGACGGTGCGATTCGTGCCAAATTCGACTGCGGGGTTTCGCGGAGGCCGGCATGGCGGATCCGGCGAAGTACGTAACATGAACCAGCGCGGTTAAGCCCAGGGAAGGCCCTCGGAGTCGTCGCCAATGGAGACGTCACTGGTGGCCTTCCCTGGGCTTAGAGATATCGAGGCTTTTTTTCCGATCCTGCGGTCTGCGTAAAATCTTCGTTCCCCGGTTTGCCTCAATTCCCTGTTTTGCGCGTGCCGAAGACCTTTGGGGTAGATTTGATTTTGCTGAACTTGACGCTTAGGATTGGCTCCCATGGCCACTGATTTCCGCCTGAAAGAGCAGCTTCCGGAGCTGACGCGTCGCATCGTCCAAACGTACGCGGACGTGCCGATGATTAGCCATCTCGGACATTGCCCGCTGCCGAAATACGACGCGGTCGTCGAGATCATCACGGGGCTGAAGGAAATCATCTACCCGGGCTACCGCCGCCGGGAAGGGCTGCACCTCGGTAATGTGACCTACCACGTCGGCGATCTGATCGACGGGCTGCACGATAAGCTCACCACGCAGATCGGCCGCGCGCTCCGACACGAAGCCCGGGCGACGTGCGACGCGGAAAACGATTACGAGGCCCTCGGCCAGGCGATGGCGATCCGCTTCCTCGAACAATTGCCAGACGTCCGCCGTGTGCTGGCGACTGATGTGCAAGCCGCCTTCGAAGGGGACCCGGCCGTCACTAAGCCGGACGAGATTATCTTTTGCTACCCAGGCTTGGAAGCGATCACCGTCTTTCGGCTCGCACATGAGCTCTACGGACTTGGCGTGCCGCTCATCCCGCGGATGATGACCGAGTGGGCGCACTCGAAGACTGGCATCGATATCCATCCCGGCGCGACGATCGGCAATCACTTCTTTATCGACCACGGCACCGGCGTCGTGGTTGGGCAGACGTGCGAGATCGGCAATCACGTCAAGCTCTATCAAGGCGTGACGCTCGGCGCGTTGAGCTTCCAGCTCGACGGAGAAGGCCATCTCGTGCGCGGCGTGAAGCGCCATCCCACGATCGAGGACCGCGTCGTGATTTACGCGAACGCCACGGTGCTCGGCGGCAAGACGGTCATCGGCCACGACGCAGTGATCGGCTCCAGCGTCTGGATCACCAAGACCGTCGCACCTGGGACAACGGTGGTGCTGAAAGAACCGGCGCTCCGCATGAAACTCCCGGACGACATGGTGCCGGAAGCGAATTACTCGATTTGAGCGATTCTCTTGGCTCGCGCTTGCTTCAAGCGTAGTAGTAACGCGGCGCCGCCGATCAACACGAGAATGAACGCATTCGGTTCGGGCGCCGCGGGCATGACGGCTACCCAGGGGGCGCCTCGGCCTGCCGGATTGATGCCGTAGCCGTACATGACGCGGCCATTTTCTGAAGCGTCGAGCGCTACATTGAGCTTCCAGCCGGTCATGTCGTCGACGCCGGTTTCCGCTGTCCAGCGAAATGCAATGCTTCCGGCCTCGCTCAGGGGATCGCCGTTACCGATGATAGCGGAACCATCGAAGCTGGCCGCTTTGGACGTCGAACCCGTCGGCCTGCCAGCCGGTAAGTAGGTAGATTCGCCGCCAAGCGGCCACACAAATCCCCAGCTTTGGTTTGCTTCGTAACTAGTTCCAGCGGCAACTTTGCCGTCGCCCGGTCTACCGGTCGGGGAGAAGTTGCGATTTATTGCTGTTCCTCCATCCCTACCAAGAACATCACCAATAAGCTCGCCCGCCGCCATGGTCGATCCGAAGATCGAGGAGTGACGGAATACTGACGGCGTTTGGGCTAGCGGTAGTACGGATTCTGCACGCGCCGCGCCGACGGCCCATCGAGCGGGCGGACGTGACGCACGCGCCCTTGCGGTTGCGTACGTTGGACCGAGACGGCTTCTGGCGCGTCGACCACGGTCACATTGCCGGCTTCGTCGCGGACTTCGAGACGCAGATAAATCAACTCCGGCATCGCCGTGTCGGGCGCCCAGGCGTAGTGGCCGGAGTTTTCCAGGCCGGCCGCGATGCGAATGAACGGACCGCCGGCATGTTCGCTATACAGCAAGGCGACAGCGTCCGCCGCCAGGAAGGGATCGTCGGCTTTCCAATCGACCAGCAACGTGCCGGCCTGCGCGCCGACGCCTTCGCTCGTGCCGAGCAGTTCAACCTCGGGCTTCGTTTTATCGACGCCAATCCAGATCGCTGGCTTCTCGCCCGCTCGCGGCCGCTCGCCGCCGTTGCCCCCACCGGATTCCACGGCGATCAGGAAGCCGTACATACCTTCGCCTTCGACCGAAACGATCAGTGGCGAGCGACAATCCGTGTCGACGCCGTAACTCTTCCAAGTGAGTCCGCTGTCACGCGTGCCCCACAACTCGACGTGCTTCACGCCATGTGGGCCGATCGATTCCACGTCGTATTCCAGTTCGAACTTCGTGGAGTTGACCATCCGCGGACGCTCGCCGCCCGTGTTCGGCACGGGACCCGTTGCCGGAGCATGCAGATCCGGCACAGGCAACGTGCTCTGTGACGTGAAGGTGGGACGACGATCTTGGACTTGCTGAGCGAGCGTGTTGAGATCGACGCGCGCCGGCGGAACATATGGTTCGCGCGTTTCCTTGATGAAGACGTGGCCGCCCTCAGTGGGCGAACCCAGCGCTGGTCCCGCCGCCATCGTCTCGGCGCCCGAGGGGATCAGTTCCGCGCTGTCCAGTGCGGACGGATTGGTAAACGACGCCGACTGCATCGGCGATGGATTCACCGGCGGCAACGCTTCGCGCCTGTCCGACGCGTAACGACTCTTCGTGTCGTAAGGCGATCCCGTGGTTTCGGCCTGCTCATACGGCATCGACGCCTGGCGATTCGCTTCCCACCGCACCGCGCCTGGCGTGGTTTCTTCGTTCGCGGAAACGGCGACGTTCGTCGGAGTCGTCTCATCCCAGACGGCCGTCGAACCGCTGGCGGTTCGAACCACCATTGGCACTCGCCCTGCGGTCTGGCGCGGCCGTCCGCCGCTGATCGGCTGCACGAGAACCTGCATCACCGCGGGATTGCCGGCCTTGTCGCGCACTTCCGCGCGGAGGTTCATCGCCGTGCGCATGGCGACGACCGGTAGCACTGCTTCGCCGTTATAGATCGAGCCGCTCGTATCGCCTTGCAGGGGCGGCGTCGAAATCTCTTGCCAGCCATCGCGGTCTTCGATTCCTTGATACACCAGCTTGAACGACTCCAGATCGAGCTGCGAATCCTCGACGCGCCAACGCGCGGTCACTTCTCCGGCGGGACCGCGCTCGGCGGTCAGCTCAATCACCGGCGCCGCGGTATCGACGACGACGATCAGCTCCGGCGCGGGCGGGCGCTCGGGGCGCAGCCGCCCGGTGCGGTCGTAGGTGCGCACCATGAAACCGTACTCGCCGTCGGCCGATGCGCGGAAATTGAATCCGCCTTCGTCCGGCGCGGCCTCTTCCGCCAAACGCCAGTTGCCGGTCACCGGATCGAGGACGTGCAACTGCACCTTCACCGGTTGCCGATCTGTCCGTTGCGTCGGTTCAATCTGAAACGGGATGGTGAACCACGACTGGCGCGTGACCACTCGCCCCGGCTTGTCGGCGGCCGCCCAGGCGGTCGCGCCGCAAACACTAGTGCCGAGAGCGAGTGTCCAAATCAACTTCCGCATGTTGCAGCCCCCCGGCGCAAAATGAATGGCGGTGAAATCGCTCCTTCAGGAACGATCGGCGCAGCCTGCCACGCAACTGGTATCGGTGCCGGCTCGCCTGCGGCTTGAACCGCATGTTCACACAGCTAAGCCTGGGAAAGCTGCGCAAACTATTCCGGCAGTCGCCTCAAATGCCGGTGGACATTTGCGACGCTTTCCTGGAAAGTAAGCGCCTTCTCAGCCCACGTATGCGGAGCGGCTTGCGCGTGACCACTTCGGCGGACAACCCAGTACAGATCGGTCCCTACCGCGTCGGGCGCGGGCAGCCACTGCTGTTAATCGCCGGGCCGTGCGTGCTGGAGACAGAATCGCTCGCCCTCCGCATCGCCGAAACGCTCCAGACCCTGGCCGAAAGGCTGCCGGCGCAGCTCATTTTCAAGGCCTCCTACGACAAAGCAAACCGGACCAGTGGCAACGCCTTCCGCGGCCTGGGTGTTGAGGAAGGCCTGCGCATCTTGGAGAAAGTCCGCCAAACAACCGGCTTGCCGGTGACGACCGATATTCATGAATCGCACCAGGCGGCGCCAGTGGCCGAGGTCTGCGAGGTACTCCAGATTCCTGCCTTCCTCGCCCGGCAAACCGACCTCTTGGTCGCCGCCGCAAAAACTGGTCGAGCAGTGAACGTCAAAAAAGGTCAGTTCATGGCCCCCGGCGATATGCGGCACGTCGTCGGTAAGTTGACGGAATCCGGCTGTGGCAGGATTCTGCTCTGCGAGCGCGGCACGTTTTTCGGCTACGGCCGGCTGGTTAACGATTTTCGCGCCATTCCCCAGATGCAGGCGCTCGGCGCCCCGGTGATCTTTGACGCCACGCACAGCGTACAAGAACCTGGGGCCCTGGACGGACGCACTGGCGGCAACCGCGCGATGATCGAGCCGCTGGCGCGGGCCGCCGTGGCCGTCGGCGCGGACGGACTCTTCTTCGAAACCCATCCCGACCCCGACTCCTCGCCCAGCGACGGCCCCAACATGATTCCGCTCGACCAGTTCGGCGCGATGCTGGAGCGGCTGTGGCGGATTCGAGAAACCATTGAGGGATTGCGTGAATAGGCTTTCAGGCGGGAATGTTGACACTAGCCCGACGCGCCAGCGAGGGGGAGCGGACGGTGTCCTCGGCGCACGCTGCTACTCATCTTCAACGTCCACTCCCCCTCGCTGGCGCTTCGGGTTGGCGTGCGGCGT
>JAWXBP010000519.1 GCA_034440135.1 Planctomycetia bacterium | reverse complement strand
GTTCAAATCTTCTCGCTCCGACCATTTCTCTACTGCTTGTCGAGAGCCCAGTTGGGCACTCCCCGGCCATCGCCGGGCGCGAGTTGGGTCAGCCGCGTTTCCGGTGTAGCACTACACCGGGGGAGTTCGTGCGATGGCAAGGTCAAGCAACGCGCCGGCGGTGCCGGCGTGCTTTGAACACAAGGCGACGGGTCAGGCCGTCGTGAAGCTCGCGGGCCGTTTCGTCTACCTCGGTGCCTTCGGCTCCGACGAGGCGCTGCAGCGGTACCGGCGAGTGATCGCCGAGTGGCAGGCGAAGGGCTGCTGGACGCCCGAGGCGGCCATCGTGGTCAAGCAGGTGATCGCGGGCTACTGGCGGCACGCGGAGGTCTACTACCGCAAGAACGGCAAGCCGACGAGCGAGCTGTCGATCATCAAGCCGGCGATGCGAGTCTTGAACGATCTGTACGGCGACGTGCCAGCGACGGCGTTCGGGCCGCTCGCGTTGAAGGCGTGCCGCGAAGCGATGATCGGGAAGGACCTGTGCCGCACGACGATCAACGGCTACGTCTCGCGCATCAAGCAGGCGTTCCGCTGGGCGGTCGAGAACGAGCTGGTGCCGGCTCCCGTCCACCAGGCGCTGCTCGCGGTGCCGGGATTGAAGCGCGGCCGAACGCTCGCGCGGGAGTCGGCGCCCGTGCGGCCGGTCGATGGCGCGGACATGGAAGCCGTGCTGCCGTTCGTCGCGCGCCAGGTCGCGGCGATGATCCGGTTGCAGTGGTTGACCGGGATGCGACCGCAGGAGGTCGTGCAGATGCGCATGGGGGACATCGACCGCGGCGGCCGGGTGTGGATCTACCGTCCGACGGACCACAAGGTGGAGCATCACGGCATGGACCGCGTGGTGCCGCTCGGGCCGCAGGCGCAGGAAGTCCTGGTGCCCTTCCTGAAGCTCGATCCGGTCGTCGCGCTGTTCTCGCCGAGAGAGGCCGAGAAGGAGCGGCGGGCCGCGATGCGGGCAGCTCGCAAGTCGAAGGTGTGGCCGTCGCACAGCAACCGGGCGCGGAAAGTGCGCAGGGGGTCGGACGTTCAGAACCTGCGGGACTGCTACGACACGGCGAGCTACCGGCGGGCGGTCGATCGCGGTTGCGAAAAGGCAGGCCTGCCCTCGTGGAGCCCGAACCAGCTGCGGCATTCGGCGGCAACCAGGATCCGGAAGGAGATGGGTTGCGAGGTCGCGCAGGCCGTTCTGGGGCATCGGCAGCTGGAGACGACGCAGGTGTATGCCGAGGTCAATCAGGCCAGGGCCGTAGAGGCGATGGAGCGGCTCGGGTAGCGTGGCTTGATGGCGACGGAACCCGAGGAAACGGCAGCCGATTGGAACCCTCTCGAACCAAGTGAGATGAAGTGCTTCCACCTTCCGAACCTGCTTGGCGCGGTCAAGACTGCCGCGGGTCGAAAGACGCTGCGCCGCTGCATCCAGTTGGTTGGTGAGGGCCGCGTACTCATGGAGGTCAGCGGCGGGCTCGACCGGGAACTGGCGGTCGCGCAGGCGCTGCCAGAGTCACCGGAGTTCGCGGGCCGAGAATGGCCGCTTGGACCGGAAGAGTTGAGGCAGGGGATTGACCAGGCGCGCCTGCTTCACGAGCAACTAGTGGAACTCGTTCTCATCGAGAAGGGGATGCGGCGCACGCCGGGCACCGGCGAGTGGGACCGGGCCATCGAGGATCGAGTCCTGATGGCGTCGCTCATTCGGTGGATCCGGACGATGGAGATAGTCGGACAAGATCACAGCGCGCTGGGGTTGCTGGAGGGCGACGTTCGCGGTGGCGTCATGATCGGGTTCGAGACCGGCAATCCGCTGATGCTCAGCTCGTTCACGCATGCGTTGTGGGAACTGTGCCGCCGGTTGTTGAACGCGCTCAGTGGGGACGCCAGCGTGCTTGAGTGGAAGCAGGAGGAGCGTCTTCCCGTGCAGCCACGACGTCCGCAACAGGATCGAGACCCACCCAACAGGGCTGGAGATCTGGCGTGGGACGATCGGGCGATCCTTGTAGCGCTTTCGGCGGGTGCCATAGGCGCGAAAGGGATCGCGCCCGACGCTAGCAAGCGGGCGCACCGGCCGGTCCGAGCGCAGCTCGTTCGGCAACGGAAGCCGGACCTCGTGAAGTGGAACCTACTCGAGGACACGCTGAGGCAGTACCGGCTCACGGACAAGGGCAGGCAATGGGCTGAACAGCTGTCGATGGCCGAGGCCGAGGCTCGAACGGTTCCGAAAGGTCCGCGCGGAGCACGAGCGACGACGTAAGGAGGAGCGGTCCGTAGGACGTGCGGTAGCGGACCCGCCAGAGCGGCGAGGTCTTCCGGCTGGGACGCCGGAACGTCAATGGCGTTCCTCCCTCTCCCTGCTGCTCAGAGTTGAGGAGAGGGAGCTTGGGGCTCGCCGTTGTTCTTCGTTGTTCTTGAGAACAAGAGAGAACGATCGTCTGGTGGGCTGACCTGGCTGGGGGCGCTAGTCAGGCCAGCATGAAAAGTGATGAATCGTGCAGGAATGGCATCGACGTCGCGCGCGAGTCGGTGCTGTCGTTCGCCGAGGCCGCCCGCTTTGTCGGCAAGCTGAAGGGCACGAAGAGGGTTGCGTTCCAGACGCTGTTCCGCTGGGCGACGAAGGGCTGCCGTCGGATCGTGCTGGACACGATCTTCGTCGGGGGTAGCCGATGCACGTCGGTGGAGGCCCTGCAACGGTTCTTCACGGCGCTGACTGTCGCGCGAGCAGCCCAAGCGCTCGATCCGTCACGACCGGCGGCCGGGAGCGGCCCCGCGGAGGTTATCCCGGCCTTGATCGAGCCAGGTGACGTCGACGCAATCCTGCGTCAGGCTGGAATCGTCCGAGACGACAAGGAGGCCGCGTGACCGCGTTGTCCCTGTTTCCGGAGTCGAATCCCGAGCAGGTGGGAGGCATCCGTTTCCGCATCGACTGGTTCGCGTTCACCGTGAAGGGTGCGCTGCGGAGCTTCGTGCTGGAGTTGGTTGCCGAAGTCCTTGGGCCGGAGTGGCGGACGTGGGAGGTCCTGAGGCGTGCAGAACGTCGCGAGCGGACCAAGGGGCCCTTCGGCTCGCTGATGGAAGTGGACTGGAAGGAGAAGTGGGTCCACGTCCAGATCAAGGGCCAGGGCTGCGGGGCCGTCGGGGTCGAGCAATTAATGCGTCTGCACGATGTGCTGCTGGCGAAGTTGGGCGCTGCCTACATTGCCAAGCGAGTTGACGTGGCGTGGGACGACTACACCAAGTCGATTACGCCCGCGCAGTTCCGGGAACGGTTCTGGGACGCTGCCCGGCGCTGTAAGAGACTGGAGGTGGTCTGCAAGGCCAAACGCGGGCATGCGCGCGAAGACGATGGGCCGGAGGGCGGCGGCAGCTACACGGTTGGGGAGCGCGTGAGCAAGCGCCTTCTGCGCATCTACGACAAGGCCGCAGAGTCGGGTGGCAAGGTCAACGCGGTTCGCATCGAGTTGGAGTGCAAGGAGGAGGTGGCCGGGGATGTCCTGCACGCGATGGCGGCTTCCATCGGGAACCGCAGCGCCGCGGCGCTGCGGTTCCTGGTAGGCTTCATCGACTTCCGGGACGTGGAGTTTGGGAAGACCATCCGCGAGCGTCGGCGGTCAGCTTGGTGGCAGGCATTCGTCGGGGAGGCGAAGAAGGCGAAACTCAGCGCCGTGGAGCGGAAGGGAATGGAGGAGTGGCGCGAGACGTTTACCCATCAGGGGTCTTCCGGGTTCCGGCTCTTGGTTCACCTGCGCGGGGGCGACATCAAGGCGGCTGCCGAGGAGCTGTTCCGGAAGAATCCGCGGGACAACCCGCGCCATGAAGTTTGGCATGCCGATCTGCACCGCCTGGCCGCGGAGGAGGCGGCTGCAGCGGAGGCGAAAGGAACTGCTGGTGACGGCGACGCGGTGGCGTAGGCTTCCCCCAACCCCCCTCAACTAGTAGGGGGGTTCAGAACGCGATAAGAACGATGGAGAATCCCAACTTCCACATACTTGACTATCTCACATGGTACACCAATTTGCTGGTCGGCCCGAAGTACGCAGTCATGATAACTGGGCCTTGGGGCAGCGGAAAGACCTGGCTAGTCCGCCAGCTCATTCACAAAGCCAGCAAGCAACCGAAATGGCATTATGTGAGCCTCTATGGCATAGCAAGCGCGAGAGACATAGACATAGCATTGTTCCGCGCCATCAACCCAATAAAGTCATCTAAGCCAGTTCGTGCCATTACGGGGGTGATTAAGAAAAAAATGAGCATGGACATTGGACTCGGATCGACCGGCACCAACAGGGTTAGTATCAGCTTTCCGGAGGAGTTGCTGGCCGAAATAGGTCTATCGAAGCCATCGGTGTTGGTCTTCGATGACATCGAAAGATCCATGCTCAGCATGACGGAACTGCTCGGCTACTTCAACTTGCTTGTTGAGCACGGCGACCACAAAGTTGTTCTCGTATGTAATGAAAGCGAAATCGCGGCAAGCGACGTTTATAAGCGCGCAAAGGAAAAAGTTATCGGTGCCACTTTCGCGATTGTTTCTGACGCTGGCTCCGCGATCAGAGCGTTCATCGGTGAGCTATCAAATGCTCCAGTGCGTGATTGCATGACCGATGCCGTGGAGATGATCGAGGCGATACATAAGGCCGCCGGCTACGACAACCTGAGGTTGGTGCGCCATGCAGCACTAGGCTTTGACCGCCTCTGCGGGACCATTGAGGACAGGTTCCTTAATAATCGCGACGTTCTACGGGACCTGATGAAGTCCTACTTCTGTCGGTCGATCGAGCTTCATAGCGGCAGCATCTCTGCGGGTGAGCTAGCAAGTTTCGGAGCAGGGTCAGCTGCAGCCTATCTAGCTGCGTTGACAAACAAAGACGCGTCAACGGTTTCTCGAAAGTACAACTCTATTCTAGGCTCCGAAATTGAGTTCCCAGAAGATGTTTGGGAGCAGGTCCTCGCTTTGGGTACGATTCCGACTGAGGCCATCAACGAAGCAATCGCGAACAGTGCGTACTTCCGAAGGGAGGACCCTCCAGCATGGAAGCGCCTATGGTGGGGAGAAGACTTGTCGGACGATGAATTCAAGGCGTTGGTGAAGAGCGTAGAAGGCGATTTGATGGCGCACAGAATAATTGAGTTCGGTGAGATTCTGCAGGTCGCAGGCATGTTGATCCGCTATGGTTCGCTGGGCCTGCGCGATGGTGATGCTGACGTCATTGGCGCCGCTCGCACGTGTCTGATTCAAGCGGTGGAGCGAGATGTCGACGCTGCCCTGGCATGGGCTAGCAGTGACCTAACGAGGTACGAGTCATACGATGGTCTCGGTTTCATGGCGACAGAGAACGAGCAGTGGCGGAACTTGAAACAACACCTCCGCGAGCGCGTCAGAGAATGCCTGACTAGACGAGCTCCAACTGAGGCAGCGCGCATGCTGTCACTACTGCAGACTGACGTCCAAGGATTTGTTTTGGCGTTAGACGACGCCGAGCGGCTGTCAGATCTTGCCAAGATCCCCACATTACACTGCATTGCGCATGACGAGTTTGCTAAGGCATATCTCGCTGTTGGCTGGCGCTCACGGGCGTCTGTTGAATCAGCTCTTGAGCGGCGGTACGCCCAGCTACTTGACAGATCAAGCGCGTTTGCATTGGAACTTCCGTGGATCGGAGATCTAAGGGATTACTGCATTAAAGAGGCAAGTAGGCGGGGTGGTCAGATGTCCTCTGTGAAACTGAGGAACTTCTGCGATCGCTGCCTCGGTAAGATCTTGGAAAAAACAGGCCACCTCAAGAGAATCTAGCGGAGTCGGCTAGAGGAGTCGGACTTCCGCGCGCGAGCGATTCGCGGGAACTGTACAGGTAAGTGACGGATGTTGCGGTGGAGACGTATCTATGGCAAGATGTATGATGATATCTAGCCAGCGTTGGGTGGGAGGTTCTCTTTGGGCGGTTAAGTCCTGGACGGGTAGTCGCTCAGGCCCTCGCCTTTCCACCATTCGCGGGACGGATCAATGATGGCACAGCGCAACTCGGCAATCATGGCGCACTCAATGTGAGATATGTGCTGTAGCATATGGATTAGCGTTTCGGCTGTCGTCTTGCAGGACGCGTTATGCAGAGCAAGCGTTGCGGCAATGCTGGACGGCGAGAAGGAAGCGATGTTGGCGTGTGCAGCCTCTCGATTCCGGCGGGTATTGGTTTCGAGAATGTGCTGATGCAGGCAGTGATCAATTTCGTGGCATAGGCGATAGCGGTGCGCCAAGCATCCGAGATATGAGGAGCTGTGGAGAGGGCGGTTGGCGCGCCGGCAAGCAGTGCAGTCGTCCTCAAGTAGCCCGCCGAGAGCGGATGACTTATAGTCTTTCTCAGGGATGGCCGTGCAATAGAGTAACTGTTTGATTAGGGATTCGCACAGCCTTGCATTGTACAGGAGTTGCTCGCTGTGTGTTCGTATGCGTCGTATCTCCGCAGTGATGGCATCGATGGCATGTGGAGCGTGGCCAAATGTGTGGGCAGATTGGACGATATCGGCATATATGATGGCGAGCGTGCAAGAGCTTGCCGCATACGGGTTCGTGATGCAAGGCGGTGTTGCCGATGCAGAGTCGTTTGGCCAAAGCGGTAGAGTGTTACTCTGCCTCAGCAACCACGCTCGCAGTTGCGTGGCGATGGTCATTAGATTGGGTGCAACTGGGCGTGCATTGACCCACACGAAGGCAGTCGGCCGAAACTGCCATTCGTGATGTGTTGAGTGTTTGTATCGAGTCTTGCTGGAGTCCGCAGGAGCTGGCATCGTGTTCTTGCGGCTAGTCTACAAGTGTGGGGCTGTAGGGGGCAAGTGAATGGTTGCGGGGAGAGGGCTGCGGGCAAGTGCTCTGCGACGAAGGTGTCGCGCCGCATCTGTGGAGCCTATGGGGTGGGTGTTACTTGAGATTACCCAAAGCGGCGAGACTCGCTTGGGTTCGGGCGCGGCAAGTACGGGGGGCGGCTTCTCGAAATCGCGGAGCGCGAGAAACCTTGTGGCACCCGCAGCGGAGTCGAGTCCCCAGTGTATTCAGCCCGCCGTGCGCATTGGAGCCTTTGCGCCGCAGGTTGTGCAGAGCGGCTGTCGCAGGACTGTCTCGGCTGCGGCCCCACACCGATGGCAGCATGCCTCAGTCCGGTTGCCCTGTTCGGACTTGCGAGCGTGCCAACAGTCAGAGCAGTACGGCTTGCCAGGGTTGAAGAATGCACGTGCGCCTTGGCAGCGGATGCAGAAGGCGGGTGCGCTTGTGGCTGAAGAAGCGGCAATCGGTGCGGCGACTGTGGAGGAGAAGCCAGGGATCCACTGATCGATCTCCCGCAGCGCCTGCGACGCTGCCTGGCGGCCGTGGAGGTGGACGCCGAGGTTCGGGCCATCGCGACCGGTAGCTGTCAGGTTCAGCGACGCCACGATGGCTTCCTTCTCGCTGACGTAGAGCTTGGTGTGCAGCCAGTCCACCTCGTGGAAGGTCACGCCGAGCGCGCGCAGCCTTTCGATGCTCTTGGCGCGCTTGGCCTTGTCGTTGTGCGTGTCATCGGCCGAGCGGGTGATGATGTGAACGGTGACGCCGCGCTCGACCGCTTTGCGCAGAGCGAGTTCGAGGTGCTGCCACGGGTCAAGGTAGGCCGTCACCATGACCGCGTACGAGTTCGCGCGTTCGACGAGTTCGAGGATCTCGTTCAGCAGGTGATGGGCGGAGAGGAGGTTCCAGGACGAGGGCGTGGTCATGGGCGAGCCGAAGACAGCGCCGGGTGTTCCGAAGTGTGCTGACCTGCACGCTGGTGCGAACATCTGAGAGTAGTTGCAAGCCACGCCGAACGGCGGTAACATCGGCTCCCATAAGACTGCCTTAACTCAAGGATCCCAAACGACTTGTATCGGATGGGGTGCAGGGGGTCGGAAGTTCAAATCTTCTCGCTCCGACCATTTCTCTACTGCTTGTCGAGAGCCCAGTTGGGCACTCCCCGGCCATCGCCGGGC
>JAWXBP010000518.1 GCA_034440135.1 Planctomycetia bacterium | reverse complement strand
GCCGGCGGAACAGCGACCGAATCCGTATATTACGCCGGAGCTGTGTTTTCAGTTTCGCTATTTTGCGCTCCGCAAGTTGCATTTCCTGTTGCGCGCGAAGGCGCTCGTCGTCTTCCCGGGCGGCTTCGGCACGTTGGACGAACTCACGGACGCCCTCACGCTCCGGCAGACGCATCGCATGCAGGAGATCCCGATTATCCTGTATGGTCGCCAATTCTGGGAGCAAGTGATCGACATCCAGTTTCTCGCCGACGAGGGCGTCATCGCCGACGAACACATCGACCTCATCGACTACGCCGAGACGCCCCAAGAGGCTTGGGACACCATCGTCCGCTTTCACGCTGAACGAGGGACAAAACCAGCCAACATTTGAAACGCGGAACTGGAGATGTTGCCCGCGAAACACGCGAAATGACGCGAAAAAAAAGTCCTATTGAACCTGCCGTTAACGTGACTTCGTGGACAATTCTCCGTTTCGCGTCATTTCGCGTGTTTCGCGGGCAACATCTCGGCGTATCAGCTACTCCGCGGTAAAGTTGTGTTGGATTTCGTATTCCCCATTCCTGGTGATTCATGCCGGCCCGGCTGACTGATACGCATCTTGCCGATCCGTGCGTGCCGTCGGCCTGGCGGGGCGTGTTGGAGGACTTGCGGGCGTTTCTGGATTGCGAAACGCGACTGCGAGCGCTGGAGCGGCCAAGTGAAGCCGCGGAGCAAGCGGAATTGACGGCGCTGCATGATCGGTTGGTCGCGGGGTCCGGAGGGCTGCTGGAACCGGCGGCCATCGACGAACCCGACTCGCCAGATTTGCGGCGCCTGCTATTGCGATCCGTGCTGGCGCTGGTCCATTTGAAGCAAGTCGTGGTGGCCGATCAGCCGGTACTGGACACGGCCGGCTCGCGGACGCTGCCGTTGTTCGAAGCGGATTTTTTTGGTGATGCATCGCAGGTCGCGGAGTTCATCGCCCGCGCGCAGCAACTGCTTGCGCTATCCGACGAGGACGTTCGACGCGAGTCCACCGAACTCGGTCGCGACATGCAGGATGCACGCCGCAAACAAGCGCTGGTGCGCGCCATGCGCGACGAGTTCAACTTGTGGCCGAACTCCGATCGTCTCCGCGAGGGAATCGTGGGGCTTTTCCAGGCGATTTATCCCGACGCGCCGGTTCCGCCGGAAGACATCGAAGTGGTCGTCACCAGTACGCTGGTGTTCTTTTGCCTGCCGTTGAGCGAGGACCACGAGTCGCTGACCAGCGAACGCTTTCGCCAACTGCCGCCGGATCGCCAGGCAACGGTGCGTGAATTCCTCGCGCACCAGAAGCGATTCTCTCAGGAGCGATTTGCCAGCTTTCCGGCGTTCGGTCATGTGGCGAGCGAACAACTTGACCGCGCGTTACTGGAGCGACTGGCGGCGCGAACGGGCGCGGACATCGCGACCATTCTCCAGGAATTGCCGCGACTGGTCACGGTGTTGCCGCAGGATCAAATCGAAAAGTATTTGATTCACGACGTCTGGGGCCATGGCTGGCAAGCCAGCATGTTGCGGTTCGACAATCTCTACGACGCGCTGGCACGTTTCGCAGATCCGCTGACATTGAACGAAGCGGCGGAAACCGCGTTCGTCCACGAATTGCGATTGAAAGACTGCTTTGTCGGCGCCGGGGATAGGCTACAGCTCGATGCGGAACGGTTTCGCGCGTTCGCCATTGCCGAGGTTTGCCAGCGGCTGCCGGTGGCGCTGTCGGCCGTGTTGGCGGAGATGCTGGCCGACGTGGCGGAATTCAAATTCCTGGCAGAACATCCCGATCGCGCCCCCTGGTTGCCGAGTTCCAGTCGCCTCTGGACGTACCCGGCAATGCTCGATCTCACGTTGGCGGATGTGCCCTTCTATTTTGGTCAAGCGACCAAGGTTTTTCGACTCTGGAGCAAGCAACCCGGACGTCAAGGAAAAGTAGTCGATGAGCTGGTGCAAGGCGGCGCAACGCCGGAAGCGGCGGCGCGTGCCGTCGTCCAGGCTGTCGCTATCTGGAGCGAATTGGAGACGGACTACTTCGCCCCGGAATTGCGCTGGAGCGACGACGGCGATCAACTCCGCGTAAACGCGTACACCCGAGTGCTGCTCAATTTCGTGGGCGTCCACCGGACGCTCTTGGAGACCTACCAGCAGCTTTCCGCGGTTTCGATGCGCGGGCTGCCGCTCAAGAGTTTCCGCGATTTGCTGGTGCTCTCCGCCAGCGTGTTTTTTGAAGCCAACCCTGCCCGCAATCTGTGGCGGGTCGATGAATTCTTGGCTCTGGCGCTACTGCCGTTTTGCCGCCAGCTGGTCATGTCTGATCGTGACTAACGATGCGGAAAAGGCACATTTTTGTCCCATCGGACGCCGATTCCGCTCGGTCCTGCGCGGATTCGCCCGGTTGGGGGAGTGCAAATTGTGCCCCTTCCGCTTATTCATCGGATCAAGCGAATTCTTCGCGCCGCAGGGTTGCAAAACATAAACTAAACTGGCAAGAATGGAGGGGTCGGGACCACTTCTCCATAGACCGCTCGTCCCGGCGCGTGAAGGCATCGGCTCATGCTCGGTCGACGCCACAAGGAGGTGGCGCGTTCGGTTTCTCCGGACGATTCCCATTGGCTCCCTCGGGGTGGACATCCCATGAAGCAATCAATCTTGTGCATCGTGCTCGCGTCGTGCGTGATCGTGTCTTTTGCGAACGCGGCGGATCCCCCCGCGACCGAAAAGCCGCTTCACAAATTTCTGCCGATCGCGGATAAGTCCAACGTCTCGCTGGCTTACCTTTGGCTGGATATCGCCGAAGAGGCCACGGCGCAGGACGTCGACCGTTACGGCGCGCGTCCGACGATCATTTCCCGCACGTTGGCCATTTGGGCGACGGCGATGTACGACGCCTGGGCCGCCTACGACGAGAAGGCCGTGGGCTCGCGCTTGGGTGGACAACTCCGCCGCCCTAAGTCGGAACACACGCTCGACAACAAGCAGGCTGCGATTAGCTACGCCGCGTATCATGCGCTGCTGTTTGTCTATCCGGACTCGAAAGATTACCTCGCGGGCGAGATGACGAAGCTGGGCTACGACCCGCTGTTGGTCTCGAAGGATCCGACCAAGCCCGCGGGGATCGGATACCTCGCCGCCCAGGCGTTGATCGAGTACCGCAAGCACGACGGCGCGAACCAACTGGGCGACGAGGCGGGCGGCGACGGAACGCCTTACTCGGACTACACGTTCTATCAGCCGGTGAATTCGCCGGACAAGATTCTCGACCCGGACCGCTGGCAACCGATTCCCTTCACGCGCGCGGACGGCAGCAAATTCATCGTCGATTTCCTCACGCCGCACTGGTATCGCGTGAAGCCGTTTGTGATGGAAAGCGGCGAGCAATTCCGCCCGGAACCGCCACCGCTGACCACGGACGGCGACGGCCGATTGAAGAAAGACGTCGATGAAGTGTTGGCCTACAACGCCAGCCTCACCCACGAGCAGAAGGCCGCCGTCGAATTCATGCGCGACGGACCGCGTTCCACCGGGCAGAGCGGGCACTGGTTGCGCTTCGCGCAGGACGTTTCCCGGCGTGACAAACACGATCTCGACCAGGATGTGAAGCTCTATTTCGTGATCGCCAATGTCGCCTCGGACGCCTTTATCTCCTGCTGGGAGACCAAGCGGGTGTACGACTCCTCGCGCCCTTGGACGCTCGTCCGGCACTATTACAAGGGCCAGATGGTGCGCGGCTGGGCCGGGCCCGAGGGGGGCGCGAAAATGGTCCCCGCCGAGGAATGGAGTCCCTATTCTCCGGCAATTTTCGTGACGCCGCCGTTCCCTGGCTATACGAGCGGACACGCCACCGTGAGCGGCGCCTGTTCGAAGGCCCTGGAACTGTTTACCGGCAGCGACGAGTACGGCTTCATGGAACAGCGCCGGCATTGCGAGCTGACAGAGAACGTACCTGGCGAAATGATGACGATCGACCTGCCAACTTGGAGCGCCACGGCCGAGATGGCCGCGCTCTCGCGTTGTCTGGGCGGTTACCACATCGCCACGGACAATAACGTCGGCCTGCGCGTCGGCCGCGAGCTCGCCGTCTGGAGTTGGCCGAAGTACCAGGCGTACTTCGACGGCACGGCGAAAGTGCGGGAGTAATCGGCCGAGTTACCAACGCTTCGTAATTGCGGCGCCATCGCGTATCCTGGTGGAAGTGGATTCGCCGAGCCAACAATTGTTTGACGCCGGGTGATGCGGTTGCTCGATCTACTAATGGTCCTGCTGTTGTCGGCGCATTTGATGGCGATGAATGTCGCCACCGCCGGGCCATTCGTTTGCCTTTGGCTCGGCTGGCGCACACGGCGCACTGGGGATGCGCTCGCTAGCACGACGGGCGAGTGGCTGGCGAGGATGTCGCTCATAGGGCTGACCTCCGGCATCGTGCTCGGCGGCCTTGTCCTTGGCGCCATCTACCACCACCGGCCGGAGCCGTTTCTGCGCGCGGCGGAATTGATTCCGCGCTCGCGTTATTGGTTCGGCATCGCCGAGCTGGTGTTTTCGTACCTGTTGCTCGTGGTCTATTTGGCCACGTGGCGGCGGTTCGCCGGCCGTTGGTGGCATGCGTTGATCAATCTGCTCGCCGCCACGAACACCATTTATCATTTTCCGCCGCTGTTCGCCGGCATCGGCGTGTTGACCACTCGGCCGGAGACCTGGGGCAAGCCGGAACTTGGCCGGCAAGAACTCCTGAAACTCTTCGCCGAGCCAGAGACGCTGGCCCGGGCGTCGCATTTCGTGCTGGCCTCGTTCGCCGTGACCGGCGTGATGTTGCTGGGCTTGGCGATGCGTCGCGCACGCGATGAATCCCAACGCGACGACGCGGCGCGGATTGGCGTCTGGGGCGGGTGGCTGGGGCTGGTTCCCACGGCGCTGCAATTGATGAGCGGGCTTTGGCTCCTGATGATTTCGCCCACACCGTTTCAAGCGGCACTCACCGGGGGCGATACCTGGAGCACCGTGCTTTTCGGCGTGTCGCTGTTGGCCGCCTTCGCCATGTTGCCACCGCTGGCGGCTGCGGCCTTTGGCGCCGCCCGGAGGCGGGACTACCTACGCGCGATGATCTTGCTCACCACGGTGATCGTCTGCATGGTGGCGGCGCGGCACCTCGCGCAACAGCGGATGTACGATCGCTTTGCTGCGCCGAAAGCTTCCGCTATGCGGAGCAATTTAGGAAGCGTCCGGCCGGGCGATGTCCCGCAGATACTGCGCTAAGCGCGCCTGCATGTCGAGCAGGTTCTGCCACTGCCGATCTTCTAGCACGATCGGCTGCGCGTGGTCGGGGCGCTGCACAGATTCCAACAGGTCGCGAATACGATAGTGGAAATACTCGACGAATTCCGAAAACTGCGCCGCCTGCCCCGGCGTTAAGCGTTCTGGTAATTCCGGCGGTTGCAGGCCGAGGAGCGTTGACTGATTCTCGGCGTCCGGATTCCAGTGCAACTCGAATTGCAGTTCAGGTTTTGAGAGCGCCGCCTCACCTTCCTTGGCGCCGACCGAACCGGAGCGCTTCGCGCCTTTTCCGTTGCGGGCTTCGGCCAATCGCTGGGCGATTTGATCCGGTGAACCGTACAGCAATCGCGAGCGGCCGACGCTGATCGTGTCGCCGTAGCGCAGGATCTTAAGCTGAATATCCTCGCCGTTGACCTTGGTTCCATTGGTGCTTTCCAGGTCGGTCAGCACGAGCTTGTCGCCGTCGTCCTGAATTTTCAGGTGAAACCGGCTGATCCGCTCGTCATTGAGCTGGACGGAGTTGCCCTCCTCGCGACCGATGGTGATCGGCGTGGGCAACAGTTCGTACGATCGCCCCCGATCGGCGCCTTCGAGCACTCGTAACGTCACCAAAGCCATGGATCGCTCATCGCACAGGGCCCTGTCCTTGGGCCTGGACCGCCGCGGCAAGTGTCTGTCCCAGCTAACCTTATAGCACGGGGTTTCCGCTCCGGTCAATTCGCTGACCGGACAAACCATTATACCCCGCGAAACCGGCCGGTGCTGCGCAGACCGTCGACAAAGCCATCGTCCGCCAAGCCCAGGAGGCAGGCCATCAAAAACTTGGACGAGTCCGCCGATTTCGTGAGTCTGACCCAGGCATAAAATGGGTTGCGTCGCTGTCTCCTGGCACGTTTCCCGCTATTTGGGCCGCCTCACCGACGCCGAGTGGTGAAACTCCGCCACGACCGCGTGGCTGTTGCCGGTCGCGAAATGCGTGACTACGATCTGCCCCGCGCGGCCGTCGGCCAATTGCAGACGGTAGACGCGCTCCAACACCAGCAGCGATTGTTCCTCGGTCGAGAGCGTCAGCCGGCCGGCTAGCCGCCACTCGTGCGCCCTGCCAGTGCAACGGTCCTCGTCCAATTCGCAGCTCAGATGCGCCAACCTCTCCCCGCCGATCAACAGCTCGCCGTCCAAGGCTTGCATGGTCTCATCCCCATCTCAAAAAACGCGTCGACACATCAATCCCACTGAATCAAACGTTCGGCCACGGCGCTGTTCACTGTTTCCAGCGTGGCCGGAATCTCGGTCGCGTCGTCCAATCGCAGCAGCACCGGCTGGAGCGAAGCGATCCGCCCGCCGATCCACTGTGCGCCATCGAAATAGCGGAGCCTGGCGCCCACGGCAAGGTTCGCCGGACCTGCAGGTTTCTCGCCATTGCCGTTCTTGGCCGCGGCCGGCTTTTCAGCCGCCGCGGGTTTCTTTCCCAGCACGCCAGCCAATTCCTGCAGGACTCGCCAATTCTCCGCGCGATCTTGCTTGGCCTTGAGCAACACCTCGCTGGGATTGCCTTGCTTGTCGAAGTGCTTGGAGAATCTCCCTTCGCTGCGGGCGAAGTCGACGAAATCGACTTGCTTCCCAGTCTTGGGGTTGATCCACCAGTCGTCGTTGACGGCCGGGTTGCCTTGCAACGAGAGCCGCTCGTGGATGGTGTTCCCTTTGCGCGGATCGTAAATCAACAGCGGGAACGCTCGGGTATCGACCGCCAACCGCGCTTGATCGGTGGCCATGTTGTCGCCGACGCCGTGCTCCGGCTGGCAGGTGGTGTAGCAGACCACGATGGCCGGGCCGTCGAACTCCAGCGCGTCGATAACCGAGCGATAGAAGTGATTGATATGTGCGCACGTCGTCTGCGCCACGAACGAGCGCGGGTGCATCATCGCGATCTGCGCGATTTCCTTGCGCCGTTCCTGTTTGCCAAAGATGGCTTTGCCGTGAACGCTAAACTTGGTGTTCTGGCCGGTGTAACTGCTCGTCGAAGCCTGGCCGCCGGTGTTGGAATAGACCTGCGTATCGAGCACGAAGACCTTGATGTTCGCGCCGGAAGCGAGCATCCGCGAGAGGGACTGGAAGCCAATGTCGAACATCGCGCCGTCGCCGCCGATGCACCAGAGCGGCTTTTTGTTCCAGCCCATCTGATCCCACCGCGCGCGGACGCCAAGCGCCATGGCCGGCGCGTTCTCGAACAGCGAGTTGGTCCACGGCACCAGGTACGGATTGTACGGATAGGTCGACGTGTAGACCGTGTTGCAGCCGGTGGCCGCGACGATGCCCCAATCGCTGTTGTACTTCGCGCCGGTCGCCGCGCACAACATACGCAGCGCCGTTCCCTCGCCGCAGCCGGCGCAACTGCCCGCGCCGCCGACGTAGACGTGCGTCTGCTCTTTGAGCATCATGTCGATCAGCAGGTTGTCGTTGATATAGCGCTCGTCCGAAGGGCCCATCTGCTTGAAGAAGCGATGGCTCTTGCGGATCGAGGTCATGTTGTCATCGGTCTTCTGGATCATCTCCAGCGCCAGGTCGTCGCAGACGGTGACGCACTCGGCGCAACCTTTGCACTTGCTGGGGTCGATAATGATCGAGAACATGCCCCCTTCGCCGACCTTCTTGGCTGGGCCTTCGTAATACTTCCGCGTCTTCGACCACTGCGCGCGGAACATCTCGCGATCGGCCGGGTCGTGAATTTCGGCGAGCCGCTTCTCGAACTCGCTTTCGCCGAGCACTTTGCCCAGGATTGCCGTATCGGGGCAGAGCGTGACGCAATCCATGCAGCCGGTGCAGTTGGAAGGCTTGTACTCCGGGATCTCCGGCGCGATGTAGCTGAAGTCGCGCAGTGTCGCGGTGCCGGCCGCGACCAGCGACCGGGCCAGACCCAACTCGGCCGGCATCTTCTTCTCCGCGGTCCCCTCTTCGTAGCCGCGAATGACGCGCTCGTTGAAATCGACGACATCCAGAATCGGCAGGTTGACCAACTTGTAGCCGGAGTCGACCAGCGTGCCGTAGCAGTTGTTGTTATAAGGATCGCGGTCATTCGCTGCGTTCATCGATTCGTCGCGAACATCAGTGGCCATGGGATCAGACCTTGGGGAGGGGGCGAGATTTCAGCAATTAAGATCCGCGAAGGTGCTGAGGGGGAAGTTCTAAATCTGAATGTCGAATCAAATGCAAATGTTCAAATGACGAACTGAAACATTTGACTTGATTTCCGGCACGGCCATTCGACATTCGGATTTGATTCGACATTCAATTTTAGAAATTAGAAATTCCTCCGCGCCTCTGCGGTTGAAATGGTTAACGCCTCATTTGTTCATCAGTTCTCGCGGCACTTCCAGCAGTTCGCTGTAGCCGCGCTTCACGCAGTTCAGGTTGTCTTGCACGACGCGTTCGCCGCGTTTGCCGAAGTATTTTCGCAAGGCCTGTTCGACGCCCGCGTAGACTTGTTCGGCGGTCATGTTGCTCTTGCGGCCGTACGGCGTCAGCTTGAGGAACGCGCCCAACAGCACGATGCCCTGCATCCGCATCTGCAAATCCGCCAGCGACGCCAATTCGCGGGCGATCTGCACCATGTCGATGTAGTACACATGCAGGTTCTGCTCCCGGATGAATCGCTGTTGATGCACAGGAATGCGCTGCCAGACGTCGACCGGATTCGTATATGGCGACTGCATGACGATCGCGGCTTCCTTGACGAGTCCTTTCAATGGATTTCCGCTGAACAGCGCCGTGGTGTCATTCAGCACGACAAGGTCGACCTGTTCCAGTTCGCTGTGGAGCAGGATGTGATTCTCGGCGATTGACAGGTAGTACGTCGTCGGCAGTCCCTTCTTTTCGGAGCCGTACTTCGGGTACGCCTGCACGTCCTTGCCGAACACATCACCCGCAATCGTGGCGATCACCTTGTTCGTCGTCACGGAGCCGAAGCCGCCGATGGAATGGCCGCGCATGCTGAACGTGCCCGATTCGCGCAGGTCGGGATCTTCGGTCACCTTGAGCGCCAACGGATGATCGATGCCCACGCAGAAATAGTCCTGGCCGTCGTGGATCATGTTTTCCACGATCGCGATGATGTCCCCCGGCCGCACGTCGCGGCTGCCGAGGCCCGCGGAGCCGGAATAAATCTGCGGGATGCGCTCGATCTTCTCTTGTCCGTTCTGCCCGGTCATCGCGTCGCAGAGGGCCGCCTTGATCTCGCGCGTAAGGTGATTCCCTGTCGTGGAAAGCGGATCGTCCATTCGTTCCAGCACAGAAAACGCCCGGCAATCGCGGAGGGCTTCGACAATCTGTCGCGCTGGGAACGGTCGGAAGCAGCAGACGTTCAAGCAGCCGACGTCGATGCCGCATTGATCGCGCAGATAGTCGACCGTGGCGCGGACGGTCTCCATATAACTACCCATGCCGACCAGGATGTATTCGGCGTCGGCGCAGCGATACGGTTCGACGAAGTCGTACCGCCGTCCGGTCTGCTGATAGAAGGTCTCGAACGCATCCACGAGCGCCGGCGCCACGCGATCGTAGTACCAACGTTGGGCGATCTTCCCCTTCATGTACGAATCCTGGTTCTGCACCGTCCCGGACATGAGCGGGTTTTCCGGATCCATCAGGTTGAACAGCCGTGCGCTCGGCGGGCCGAGAAACTCCTTCATGAATTCATGCTCAGGCAAGTTCACCTTTTCCACGGTGTGCGTGGTGAGGAACCCATCCTGTACGTTAAAAAACGGCGTATTCGAGGCCTCGGCCGCGCGCCGCGAAATGAGACACAGGTCGCCGGCCTCTTGCGCGTTACGCCCAAACAGCATGCCCCACCCCACATCGGCGACGCACATCACATCGTCGTGCCCGGCATGGACGTTCAACGCATGGCTCGTAAGCGCACGAGCGCCGATGTTCATCACCACCGGCAAGCGTTTGCCGGAGATCGTGTAGAGCACTTCCTTCATCAACACGAGCCCTTGCCCGGAGGTGAAGTTGGTCACTCGCCCCCCGGCGGCGGCAAAGCCTTCGCAAAACGTCGCGGCGCTGTGCTCGCTTTCCGGCTCGAAGAAGATCAGCGAATCGCCCCAGAGATTCTTCGCGCCGTTGGTGACCGCTGTGTCATATCCGCCCCCCATCGTGGTCGAACTGGTGATGGGATAAGCGCCAGCCGCTTGCGTGACCGCGATTTCCACATGCACGACTGCTTCGGCGCCGTCGCACGTAGTGGGAATCCCCGGATAGGGAAACGCGCGGCCGGCGCCGTCGTTCGCCTCGCGCGGCGAACGATCGTCGAAGGGCGAACCGGAGCGCGGAATGGTAGCGCCTTGACTCATCACGAAACTCCCGAAGGAAGTGCCAGAAACTGGCGAGAGACTGCGAAGACGGCGTTTCGCGTCGTCGCTGCGCCGCGATCGGCGCGCGCTGTGGGCACATGGGAGCGCCAAAGCGACGTTCCATTCAGACCGCGAGCGTAATGGGTATAGATTCCCATACAGCCCACTCATAAGTGGACGCACGACACGACTGCGAAAGAGACCGCCTATCGACTCGTCGAACGCCGCGGTGGGCGTCGCTCGACGCGAAAACGCAGTTTGCAGATGAGAAAAGTGTGCCGCTTCCCTAAG
>JAWXBP010000517.1 GCA_034440135.1 Planctomycetia bacterium | reverse complement strand
GCTAAGCTCCGTTGCCTCAGGGAAAAAAGACTTCCCCCAGACTACCGCACGCGCCAAGACTGGACGGACAGAACGCTTACGGGTTATACGAAAAGCCGGTGTCGCGATACGTCGGCTTTTTGCGTTCTAGGGCTCGTTGGGCCAAGAGTTGCGGCGATATCTGCGGTTGTGCGGCGCGACATTGAGTTCCACCGTCCATGCCAGCTTCAATTGCCGTTTTGGTAGCCCCGTGGACATCTCCCGCAGCGCTGCCATTTCCCGATCAATATCGGGTGTCATCGAATCTCCTTGTTCTCGGCCCCGGCTAAGCCTGCCCATTCACCCGGAGGTGCAACTTCCTTAGGCAGTCGCGTTCGGATTCACTATGATGAGACAGTACTGTCCGGTCATAAGTCGAAGAGGCGTAGTTGGTTGCGATCAGATGTTTTGTTGGGTTGCGTGGGAAGTGGCGAACACAGCGTGGAAAGCGGGGTTTTCTCGAAGGTATTGACAGACAAGATTTGTAGGATTTCGTTCAGGCTCAGTTCGCTCTGGAGTTGCTTTTTGAGGATGGCCGCCAGCAGGTACACGCAGACGGCGATCCAGACTTGGGTCTTCACCGCGTTGTCCGAGTTGCCGTAGAAGGCTTTGATTCGCAAATGTTGCTTGATCCATTTGAAGAACAATTCGATTTGCCAACGACAGCGGTAGAGCTGCGCGATCGTGAGCGCCGGCAAGACGAAGTTGTTCGTCAAGAACCACAGCTTGCGGCGATGCTCCACGTCGTAGAAACCGACGCGACGCAACGGTTGCGGATACTTTTGCGAGACGCGCGGTCCGGTCAGCGCGATGGTCTGATCGGAGCGCAATCCGGTGGCTTTGTCGACCGCGCGCGAAGCCTGTCGCACCAACGCCTGGTTGCGCTTGGCGCGGGTGACAAAGAACGCCGCTTGCCGTTGCAGACGAAACAAGCGTCCGAAATCCAAGTAGCCTTTGTCCATCACGTAGAACGCGCCCGGCTCGATCGTCAACGCGTCGAGGATGTTGATTTCGTGCGTATTTCCCGGAGAAACATGGATAAACGTGGGAATGTTCCCGCGCAGATCGAGCAGCGTGTGCAACTTGACGGCGGCCTTGCGCCGACGAAACGGCGCCTAGGGATACAGCGTCAAACACAAGTCGATCGTGGTCGCATCGAGCGCGTAGGCCGCGTGTTCCAACTCGACGCCGAACGGTTCCTGAGCGTACAGCGTCCGCGCCTGAGCGATGAGGATTTGCGCGAAGTCGCCGTAGATGCGCCAGTCGCGCGTGCGATTCGCGTCGGCCAACGTGCTCCGCGAAATGCGTCCCCGAAAGCCGGCGTGATACAGCTTCGGTCCCAACGAACGCAGGCACGTTTCGATGTCGCGGAGGCTCTCGCGAAACGTCACCTGGGCAAACGCCATGCACAAAAACTGATCGCGACAACGCAGCTCGCGGATCCGACGGTCGCCGCGATAACGCCGCACGCAGCGGTTGAATTCGTGACGCGGAAGCAACTCCATCAACTGAGCAAGCACCAACTGACCCGCAAACATGCAAGCCCCTTCGCACCACAAACGTGGGACAAAAGCCTGCATTCTCGCGAATCGATTTCAAGTCGCGCGCGCCCATTCCTGCTTCCAACTCAAAACAGAACAACCACTTGCAACAATTTCGGGAAACTTTAACCGGACAGTACTGATGATGAGATTGAATTCAATCAAATGGCACCGCGCTTGCTAACCGCAAAGTCGGTGTTGTCTTCGTCGCGCACTCAGGGACTGGCGATACTAAAATGAGGAGCTTAAGGTTACAATAGCAGCCTGTGGCAGCTTTAACGAAATGAAACAGGAGACTGAACCATGTCCGGTGTAGTTTGCCAAAACTGCGGGATCCAGTTGAATCGCGACGATGTTGAGCGCGGCGATTGCGAAGCCTGCGGGGCGGAGTTTGACGTCGGCCTGGAGGTCTTTGATGACAAAGGCGAGGACGCTGACTAATCGCCATTGCGCCGTTTGCGCGCAATGCCGTGGCGGCGGAACAGCAGAAGCCCGGCCACTTGGAGTCCGTCAGCTTGTTTGGAGAAACAGCCGGTCGGTTTGTTGCGGTTCGTGCTTCAAACGAATCTTGCGGTATGGTGCGGGGCGCGTTGCGACGAATCGTAGGAGGCTCAGCAAATGGAGGCCGCCATTCTATGACTTGCCCAATTAGCCGCACGGATCTGCTTCCAATAGCAAGGTCGACTACGATTAAGATTGCCCGCCATAGGACGTTCATTTGGCGGCGAAGTACATTGCAAAGTGCGAGTAGGATTGGAACACATGGGCAGCATCAATGACATTCGCAAGCTGGCATTTGTGGGGGATTACTTCCCCCGCAAGTGCGGCATTGCCACGTTTACTCAAGATCTTCGCAATGCGATTTCCCAGCAATTCCCCGAGGTTGACTGCTGTGTCGTGCCCGTCGACGACATTGAGGGGGGCTATGACTATCCTAGCGAAGTCCGCTTCCAGATCGCGGAGCAGGATTTTGATTCTTACTTGCGTGCGGCCGACTTTCTCAATTTCAGCAACTCGGATGTGATTTGCGTCCAGCACGAATTCGGCATCTACGGCGGCGCGAGCGGAAGCCATTTGCTCGGTCTCTTGCGTGATCTGCGCATGCCGATCGTAACGACTCTTCACACCGTCCTGCGCGAACCGAGCACAGAGCAGCGTCGCGTCGTCGAGCAGCTCGCGGACGTGTCGGCCCGGCTCATAGTGATGTCAGCGAAAGGACAGGCCCTACTGCAAGAAGTCTACGGAGTCGCCGAGAACAAGATTGCCCTGATTGCGCACGGCATTCCCGACATGCCCTTCGTTGACCCGAACTTCTTTAAAGACAAATTCGGTGTTGAGGGCAAGCAAGTTGCATTGACGTTTGGCCTGCTCGCACCGAACAAGGGAATTGAATATGCCTTGAGGGCGGTTCCCGCAATTCTGCAGGAGTTTCCTGAGTTCGTCTATATTGTGCTGGGAGCAACGCATCCGAATCTCGTTCGTGCACAAGGAGAGGCATATCGACTCAGCTTGGAACGACTGGCGCGGGACCTCGGCATTAAGCGAAGCGTGATCTTTTACAATCGCTTTGTCGAGCTTCGCGAGTTGACCGAGTTCATCGGTGCCGCGGACCTGTACATCACGCCCTATTTGAATCCCGAACAGATTACTTCAGGCACGCTGGCCTACGCCTTTGGCTGCGGCAAGGCCGTCATTTCCACGCCCTATTGGCATGCCGAGGAATTGCTCGCCGATGGTCGTGGGGTCCTGGTACCCTTTGCGGATTCGGACGCTCTTGCCAACCAAGTCTGCACGCTACTGACTGACGAGATGCGCCGTCATGCGATGCGGAAGCGAGCCTACATGCTTGGCCGTGAAATGATTTGGAGCAATGTGGCCCATCTCTATCTGGATACCTTCCAGCAGGCCCGGGCCAGTCTGGTCGATCGGCCAGGCCGACGTTACGCCGTGCCCACGCTGGAGGAGCGACAACTCGATCTGCCGACTCTCCGTCTGGACCATCTGCTTAACATGAGCGACACCACTGGCGTGTTTCAACACGCCAGCTTCACCATCCCCAACTTCGCGCATGGCTACTGCACCGATGACAATGCGAGGGCGCTGATGTTGACCGTCCTGTTGGAGGAGTTGGGCAAGGAGTCACGTACGGTGTTGCATGCTGCGACCGCCTACGCTGCGTTTGTGAATGCGGCCTTCGACGAAGGACACAAACGCTTTCGCAACTTTATGAGTTTTGATCGTCAATGGAGCGACGAACGTTGGTCAGATGATTGCTATGGACGCGCGATGTGGGCGCTCGGCACCTGCGTGGGGCGCAGTCGGCGCGCTGACTTTCAGTATTGGTCGGTGGAATTGTTCAATCGAGCACTGCCGACTGCCGGTGAATTGTCGTCGCCCCGTGCCTGGGCACACGTGTTGCTCGGTATCCAGGAATATTTGCGCCGGCTGAGCGGCGACCGCCACGTTGACCAGGTGCGGCAGGTACTGACCTTGCGGCTACTAGACCTGTATGATCGGACCGCTTCCGAAAACTGGCCTTGGTTTGAAGACATTGCCAGCTATGATAACGCCCGCCTGTCTCAGGCTTTAATTGTCAGCGGCCAGGAAGGGGGGGACGAGAAAGCGTTGGATGTTGGCTTGCGAACATTGCGCTGGCTCTTGGAGGTGCAACGCTCTCCTCACGGACATCTGCGGCCGATCGGCAGCAACGGATTTTACGCACGCGGCCAAGAATGCGCACAATTTGACCAGCAGCCGGTGGAAGTCCAGGCTACAGTTTCGGCTTGCCTGAGCGCCTGCAACGCGAGCGGCGACGCCACATGGTTGACGGACGCGAGAATGGCGTTCGAGTGGTTTCTCGGGCGTAACGACCTTGGACTGGACGTTTATGACGCCGGTACGGGCGGATGTCGCGACGGATTGCACCAGGACCGCGTGAACCAGAACCAGGGTGCTGAATCGACCTTGGCCTTTCAATTGTCGCTGGCGGAATTTGAGTTGATGGATCGTGCTCTGACGGCGTTCCGTCCGATTGGCAGCGCCACACCGGTGAATCGTCCGTGAGCGACGGATCCGTGTTGCGCCGAGAAGCCGTGTAGTGTTGTTCACGGCAGCTGTTCGACTTCACCTAGGATGTAGCGCTCAATATGGACGTCAAGCGAACTGGCATTGTTCTCAAGCCAAACAACTCTCGCGTTCTCTTCCGACGCAGCGAACCGGCGAATCAAGAGCGGATTCTTAAGATTATTGCCCGAGTGATGTCGGTCAGCGATCCAGAGGTCTCGCTACTCTTGGCTGACGTCATGCGCGAATTCCAAGGGCGGCACCAGCGACTCCAGAACTTTTTTCTCGAACGCTTTGAAGGTGTCAAGCGTCATCTACTCACCGACGAGACGCTCAGCGAGGAACGGCGTCTGCTCATTGGCGCCTATTTCACGAGCGAGTATTCGCTCGAATCTGCGGCGCTTTTCAACCCATCCATGGTGTGGCATCCCAATCAAACTGGATTGCCTGAGGGAACTCGACGATTCATCCTCAGTCTGCGGGCAACGGGCGAGGGACACATTTCCTCGATTACATTTCGTACGGGCGTAGTCGACGAAAACAACGGCATTTCACTCGATAATCCCACGCGGTTCGTGACAACACCGCAAATTGTCCCGAATCCGCAGTATGACAAGCCGTTGTTCTTGCGGAAACTGATCGAATTGGGGTTGGCGAACGGGTTTACTGAGCAAGTGTTCGTGCTGCTCGATGACCAATTCAATATCTTGCAACTAGAGGACGCGGTGCGGAAGGTATTGCGCCAATTTCGCACAAAGCAAGCGGAATGGGAGCCAATTTCCAAGGGCATCATGGCCCTGGCTCAGTCCAACTACGAGTCGTTCTACGAGCCAGAGCAGAGTCTTTCCGAAAGATGCATTTTTCCCTATTCCCCAGCGGAGACCAACGGCATTGAGGACGCGCGGTTCGTAGAGTTTCATGACGATGATGCCAGCGTCCGCTATTATGCGACCTACACCGCCTTCGATGGCAAGATCGTCCTTCCACAATTGCTGGAAACGGACGACTTCCTCCACTTCAAGATCAGCACGCTGAATGGCCCGGAAGTCCGTAACAAAGGATTTGCACTGTTCCCACGCAAAATCGACGGACATTTTGCGATGCTGTCACGACAGGACAACGAAAACATCTTCGTGATGTATTCGGACAACCTCCATTTCTGGTACAGCAAGGAACTCATCCTTAAGCCCACGTTTCCTTGGGAATTCGTGCAAATAGGCAACTGCGGTTCGCCCATTGAAACCGAAGCTGGTTGGCTTGTGCTTAGCCACGGTGTGGGACCGATGCGTAAATACTCGATGGGGGCATTTCTCCTTGATCTGGACAACCCCACGAAAGTCATCGGACGATTGTCGGAACCGCTGCTCACTCCCAATGAAAATGAGCGGGAGGGATATGTACCCAACGTGGTCTACAGTTGCGGTGCAGCCCTGCACGGCCGCGAGCTGATCATCCCCTATGCGATGGCCGACTACGCCAGCACTTTCGCCACAGTCGCACTCGATGAGGTGTTGGCATCAATTCGACCATGCTGAAAAGGGGGTTCCGCACAGCACTGAATTGGTGTTCCCGTGCACAACCCTCATCGAACTAATTCTCTGTCGCCCAAAACTCACAACCGCTGAATCTGTATTCGTTTAGCGATTCCGAGTCCGTTTCGGTCGGCAAGTCGGTCACAGCCGATTACGAAGAATCCGGGCATTGCTTAACAGAGAAAGAGCATCTGAGCGCGCGTTAGAGAGCGCGAGTGCGGTGTTTGAGAATCACCCTACAAACGCCGATCTTTCGGGCTGCGAATACGGCTGTGCCGCGGCTTTGCAGACGGCTGGACACGAGTCAGTCACCCGAAGTGAATCGGATCAAATAAGGATCGAATTAAGCGTATTCGGACGCTTGGCGATCGCGTCTTACTATGTGGGATGATTCGATTGCACCAATTGGCGAATTGACGACGTATCGAGAGCAAGTCTATACGCTCGTACGTCGCGAATCCTGCCGGAGAAACAGTCTGTCTCTCCCAGGCCGATGCGCAGCGGCTGGTCGACATTCAGGTCAAACCGAGTGGCGTCGAACACGCTCGACTCACACGCTTTTTCACCATTGACATGCAGTTCAAGGCGCTTACCTCGCTTTACAGCCGTCACATGACGCCATAGGGCGCCTAAGTCACGGTCGTAGGAGACGCATGGACCGGTTTGCATAGCGCAGACTTGGCCTCGAAAATCGGCCGGCGCGTCGAGCCGAGAGCTCGTGCAACTGCCCATGCTGGCAAACACCTTGCCGGCAAAAACGGTCAGGCTGGTGACGAGTGCCCATTCGTTGGAATTCTTGAACTCGTATCCGGCCGGGTCGAGGAAACGGCGGATCGACGTCCAGTTCTGTTCATCGTCGAAGCGGAACACCTCGGCTCGCGGGATTGTGCCGCCGTAAAGCTGACCGTTGTGGACGACGAGCGCAGTGATCTCCATCGCGTCTCCCAGCCTTCCACAATCGGTCCATTCGCCGTTCGCTTCCAGACGACACACATGTCCCTCGGGCCAGGTTGTCGCATGCAAATGCCGTCGATAGACCTCCAAGGCGTGAATCTGGTTGCAGCGCTCTTCGCTGCCTTGTGGGTTACCGCGCTCGATCCAGTCCTTCCCGTTGAATTCCCAGACTCCAGCCGGGTTCAATACACCGGCGTACAACTTGCCAGCATGAATTCCCAGCGGATGCGCATAGTTCGGGAAACGGCCGCTCTCGATCCAGTTACGATCGCCTTCGTACACATAGCAACGACCATCTTCGGCCGCGACGTACATCTGACCGCGATAGGACGCCAGCCCAAACAAACGACGGCAGTTTCCAGGTTGCCCGCAATCCTCCCATGTTGTGCCCCCCGCATATCGATAGACGCCACAGTAGTCTTCGAGGGGTTCGCTCCGACCGACGCGCGTCCAATCGCAGTTCCATGTAGCCGCGTACAGCCGACCGTGATGTACGAGCATCGGTCCTACGCCATGCGTACGACGGTTTCCCACTCTTCCACAGTTCTCCCACCTTTGGCCGCCGAGATAACGGAATACGTGACACCAATCGTCTTCGAGTTCGGCGTCCGTGTTGGCGGCATACAGATTCCCATCGAAGACCGTCAGGGAATTGCTAACGTAATTACTCGTTAGACTAGGTCGACCGCAGTCCTCCCAAACAGGCTCGCTGCCATCGTCGATTCCAAAGTAAACGTGCCGGTCGTCGCCGTGCGAGTTATAGCCGCCCGAAGTGGACTTGATGGTCAAGTTGAAACCGCGACGGCGCTGTGCGTCGTACTTGGTGAGCACGTCTCCGATCACATCGTCAACATCTGGCGCAGTCCAGACCCAGGCTGCCAACGTGAAATCCCCTGTCCCGAAGCTATGATTCGCTGGACGGAACCTCGATCCAGGTTTCCCTTCCAGCGAACTCTCCGTTCTGGCCGCCCGCGCCATGCACCGTACCATGGTTTCCGCTGCCAGACCTGTCTTGGGCATCCCCTTGCAGTGGCCATAGTCCAACCAGGCCCGGCTCAGAGATTGAGGTAGGTTGCTCTGAGCCTCGCGCGGAACGATTCCTGGCTGGTGTCGGCACAAGTGCCGTGCAAGTCGTAGCCAAAGTGCCGGCAGCCGACTGCAACAGTCTTCGCCGACTCAGCTTCCGGTCGTTCATTGTCGCTCCATCCCGAGTGTTGGCGACGAAACCACGGTCCAGTTGAACAAGGCGTTGCATCGGCAGCTTATCCAGCTATCCCGTCGCGGTCAAGAATTTCCGCGAGGCTCTCCAGCACTCCCAGAGCGGATGCTGCCCCCACTATCCAGGAGCTGCGTATGGACCGTCACCGGGGAATAGTTTCAATCGCAATTGCTGAACTTCCAAAAAGTAGCGTGCGGTAAACCTTTGAACAAATCGACCGCGGCAAAGCAGCGCGAGAAAATCAGTATGCG
>JAWXBP010000516.1 GCA_034440135.1 Planctomycetia bacterium | reverse complement strand
TCGCTACGAAAAACTGAAACAAACATTTCTGGCAATCATCCAACTGGCCCTCGGATTCATCCGCCTAAAGCGGATTTAATCGTCAACAGAGCCTAGTCCTAACGACGAACTCTTCACCTTCACGTCACTGACCTTCGGGCGCACGCCGGTAGTGACCTTTACCGTGGGCGAAAACTCCGATGTGCTGCCTTTGAATGCCTGACCTGCGATGACTTCCGTGGCCGTAGCCGTCACGTATTGACCGACAGCAGTTGAAACTTGGAACTCGCGTTCTACAACTCCACCAGATGTCGTTGCGGACTGCGAACCGAGAAAAACCGCCCCTTCACCATCGTTTGTGCCGTTTTCAAACAGCTCGATCAGGAATTCGGCAGCGGCTGCACTTTCCAATCGGACACGAATAATCGTATTGCTTCCAACGATGTTTCGTTCCGCCGCAAGGATGATTGGATGATTCTGCAGGTCGTTGGGTCCGTTGTCCGAGTCGAAGTTGAGCAACGGGTCGTTGGTGTTTTGACCAGCGGCACCGATGTCGATCCCCAACCCACCATTCGCCGAGATCGAATTCTCCTTGAAGCGATTGTCGACGCCGCCTGCGGTCGACGTCCCCCCCAGCCGCCGCAACACGGATGCCGGCGCCGCTGTTGGATCGGATCGTATTTTAAGCGACGTAGTTCTCGCGAGCACCATTGATGACGATGACGCCGTCCGCGCCATTGCCGAGCGGCGCGCTGCCGTCGGCAGCGACGCCAATCTTATTTTGCGTAATCAGTGTGCTGCGAACATCGGCGCCGGTCAACTCAATCCCCGCCGACCCGTTGCCGGAAATGAGATTGTCCGTCACTTCCGTTGACAGGGACGAAATTGTCGTGTTCGTGAAGATAGTGACGCCCTTCTCCGTGTTGGGGATCGCGGCGTTGCCGGCGGAGTTGGTGCCAATCTTGTTCCGGAGAATGGTGTTCGTGCCGACGACGTTGACCAGCTCAATTCCTTTCATTGCGTTGCCGGAGATGACGTTGTCGGTGATGTCCACCTCGGTTGTCATCCCCGAGGGAGCGTTCTGGACCTTGATGCCGTCCTGGCCGTTGCCGAAATCGAGCGTGCCGGCCACGTTCGTGCCGATCTTATTGTTGACGATGTCCAGTTCGCGATCGTCGAACATCAAAATGCCATGCCCCGCGTTGCTGGAGATCACGTTCCCTTCGATACGATTGAAGGAGTCGCCGTTCGTGCCCGTGTAGTGAATGCCATTGCCGCTGTTGCCGGCGGCGGCCCCATTCAGGTCCAAGCCGATGTACGAGTTGTATAGCTGCAAATCCGCGTTCGCTTCGACTCGAATGCCGCCTTGTGGAAATCCAGTGACGGATAATGCGCGCACGATTGCCGCCCCCGTCGACGTACCGCCGCCGCCCAACGGTCCGTTACCCACCAGCAACCCTTGGCCGCTGGAACCGAACGACCAGGACGGCTGAATGCGGACTAACGGCGTACCAGCATAGCCCGACGCCGTAGTGCCATTTATCGTCACGGGTGAGACGATCTTTGGCAGCGGCGTGTTCAGCGTGATAACGTGCTGACCCGCGCCAAGCATATCAAACTGAATTTCGTCCGATTGCGATTGAAGGTTTGCTTGTTCGATCGCCCAGCGTAGCGAACCGGTGCCAGCGTTGTCGGTATTGGTGACGTCGATAGGCGCCAAGAGTCGACGCGCTTCCAACGATTCGATCGACAACTGACGGCGATTTTGGACAGATTTCACGGTTGAGTTCCTTTGATGCGAGTGATAGGCGACAAGTTCACGACACCTTGCAAACAAGTGCAATCGCGCCAACGCTAATCAGACAAATCGCGATCGACGAGGGCTCCGGAACTACAGCATACGTGGCGTGAAGTTCTGGCCGAAACTGGTCGCCAAGTCTCGTCTCTTGGCTTGCCAACAACAGAGTTGCACCATGCGAGACTTGAAATGCAAATCCGGCGTGCGTCGCATTGACGTTACGAAGCTCCGTCAACAACGCGGTGACATCGTATGTTAGATCAAGGTTGGAAGGAGTGTCATCCAGAACTCGCGATTCGATAAGTCGACTAGCCCCGAAGTCCGCTGGAAGGACAATTCCATCGCCAGCGTAGCCAAGCAGTAGCAAATCCAACGGCTGCACAGTCCGACCAGCCACATGCAATTTCAATTCGGCATGAACAATTGCGCCCTCGTCGTGTAAATCCATCATGCTGAACTCAATCGCGCTGCGCTGCTCGAGTTCAATTCCATTGAAGGTGTGCAAATACCCATCGCTGGCCGAAAACAATGTTTCAAAGATGCCATCGAATAGAACCCCCTGCGACTCATCAGCGGTGTCCTCACCAGACCGGTCGTCCACTACCGGGAGCGACACCGTGACCGTGGTTGCGCGCGCATAACACGACAGGGACGAAAGCACGACCAGGACGGCGCAAACTCTAGACATCGCAAAACCCTCCGTGTATGGGGCAAAGACCACAAGGCGAGTGCGGATTCTAGCCGTGAGCTTCGCGGCAAGTCAATTTCACGAACGGTTAGGATTCGATTCGCGTGCAATCGATGCACGAAGCGTCGCGCGCCACTCTTGCTCAACGGCGGACAAACCGCGCAATCCGTGCCCTTGGATTCTTGCTCTCCTCGCCGTTCATACGAAAGCTTGTGTTCTTGCATGGCACGAATCCCCTTTCGCTACCCCTCCAACGGGCTGTTCGCCTCCTCTGGTAATCCGCCGGGCGCCCTGTTAGACTAACGACCCCGCCAAACTATCCACATATGTTGATCTGATTGCGCTTCCTGGCTCGGTCTGCTCCGAGTTCCCACGGGTTGCGTGGTTCACACACCGAGGAGGTAACTCTCATGCGCGTGTGCTCGCTTCGTTTCCTGAGCATTCTTGCGGCGCTCCTTTCACTCGCTTCGCTCCCTCGTTGCGCGAGTGCCGACGACAAGCCCGTTGGGGAAAAGACCCCCAGCGCCGCCGAAGGGGAGGCCCCTGTGGTCCCCAATGTTGAACGGCCCGCTACTCCGGCAACGCCCCCCAGTGCCGCCGAATTGGCCGTTCGGCCGGACGCCGACGGGCTGGTCTCGTTCAGCTTCCGCGGCCAGCCTTGGCCTGCCGTGCTGGAATGGCTGGCCGACGTCTCGAATATGAGCCTGGAATGGCAACAGGCCCCGCCGGGCTATCTCGACCTCACCACGCGCGGCAAATACAGTGTGCCGGAAGTGCGCGACCTGATTAATTCGGTGCTGCTCGCGCGCGGGTTCACGCTGCTCGATAACGGCGAGATGCTGCTCGTCGTGCATCTCAAGGAGCTCGACGTCAGCCTGGTCCCTTGGGTGTCATCCGATCAACTGGACGAGCGCGGCAAGCATGAGTTGCTGCGCACGTCATTCGACTTGCAACGTCTGCGCGCGGACGTATTTGTCGAAGAGTTGAAACCGCTGTTGAGCCCTTACGGACAACTCAGCGCGCTGGAAACCACGAACCGGCTCGACATGCTCGACACCGCCGGCAACCTGCGCCGCATGCGCGATTTGATCGGCGAAGAAGAGCGGCACAGCAGCCAGACGACGGAAGTGCGCGAATATCGTCTCAAATACGCCAAGGCGGCCGAGACTTTGGAAACCTTGAAGACTTTGCTCGGCGGAAAATCGAACGGCGCGCAAGTCTCGTTGACGCAGGACCAGCAACAACAGTTGATGGACCAGCTCAAGCAGATGCAGCAAAAAGGAGACGCCCCCAAGATGCCGCCCCGCGGTGATGAAGCCTATTTGGCCATGAATCAGCGGGAAAACAGCATTCTGGCGCATGCGCCGGTGGATAAGCTCGCGGTGATCGAGCAGGCGATCGAATATCTCGACGTCCCGGCGAACGTGGATGGAGACGGCGCTCTCGGCGCCGAATTGCCACGGATGCAACGCTATGAATTACAAACGATCGACCCGGAACCCATCGTCCGCGTGCTGCGCGAGATGGGCACGCTCGATCCCACGGCGCGGTTGGAAATCGACAAGGAAAACCGCGCGATCATCGTTCACGCGCCGCTCACGGATCATGTCACGGTCCGCGCGGTGATCGATAAGCTCGACGTCGGTGGGCGCACGATGGAGATGATTCAACTCCGCCGCGCGAATGTCGATTACGTGGCGAAGTCGCTTGAGTTCCTCCTGCGCGGCGCCGACAACGAACGTCCCGGCGCGACGAAGCGCGCGCAATACGCCACCGATCGCGAGAATAATCGCCTATTCCTTTGGGCGAACGAAGCGGAGCTCGCCGACGTGCGCCGCCTGCTGGTCAAGCTCGGCGAGTACGGCGCGAACAGCGCCGCGCCGCCGATGCAGCAGACCATTCTCCTACCGCCAGGCAAACAACCCGAAGAAGTCTTGCGCGAACTGGAGAAACTCTGGCCGTCGGTAAGCCCGCGCCCGATGGAAACCACGCCCGTGACGCCGGCGCCGGCCGCCGACGAAGGCGCCGCGGCCCCGGTCCAGACCGACGCCGTGGCCACGACTGCGGAAGCGGCGCCGATCCAGCCCGTGAGCAATCCCCCCGTCGAGGAGCTCGCCTTAGCGGTCGCAGACGTGCTCGTCGATCCTGCGCCCGAGGTCGGCACCGCGGCACCGGTGGAAACACCGCCAGCTTCGCTCGGTCCCGCCCCGGTCCGCGTGACGAGCGGCCCGGAAGGCCTGGTGGTCACCAGCGACGACCCGACGACTGTCCGCCGCGTGAAGCAACTCGTTGGCGAGATTACCTCGAACGAGCAAAGCCTCCGCGTGTTCACGCTTAAGAACGCTAGCGCCGTGGAAGTTGCCGCACTGTTGGCCAACGCCTACGCCCCGCGCACCCCGGCGACGCCCAAGCCGGTCGCCGCGACGGACCCCAAATTCCGCTGGAGCGGTTTCGACGACCTGCCGGCGACCGCCGCGCCGCTTCCCGGCGAAGACGAGACGGAGATTCCGATTCGCTTTCTGGGAGACCCGCTGACCAACACCGTCCTTGTCCAAGGGGCCAGCGAGCGGCGATTGGAAGAGATCGCGAAACTGATCGAATCGTTCGACCAGGTGCCGCCGGCCGATACGCAGCCGACCCGGAAGACGAAGATCGTGAAAGTCGCCTACGCGTCGGCCGAGGAACTGTCCAAGGTCGTGAAAGATGTGTTCCGCGATCTGTTGAGCCCGGACGACCCGGCGATTTTGGCCAACATCCCGCCGGATCAGCGCCGCATGCCGTACGGTTACCGCGGGACGAACAGTCGCAATAACCGCCCACAGTACAAGGGTTTACTTTCGGTCGGCGTGAATGCGGAGTTGAACACGCTGGTGATTTCCGCCCCGGAAGAGGTGATGGTTCAGGTGAGCTCCCTGGTCGAGGTCTTGGACGCCAACGCCCTCTCCGAGCAACCGATCGCGGAAGTCCGAGCGGTTCGCGGAATTGTTCACGATCCGCAGTTGCGCGCCATTTTAAATAACGCCATTGATCCGGAGAGCGAAGCGTCGGTCAGCGTCAACCTGCGCGGCCAAGGGGCCGAAAGAGGCGACGACGGCCGCCGCCGCAGCTACCGGCGAGGACGTTAGACGGAGCAAGCCCGCGAAACACGTGAAGGGACGTGAAAAGTGAGTCGAGTCAGGCGTAGTGCCTTGTCCACAAATTACACGGAAAAGATGCTTCCGAGCCTCCGTGTGTTCCGTGGACAAGAAAGATGGCAATCCTCGACCATTTCGCTTTCCCTTTTTGCGTCATTTTGCGTGTTTCGCGGTTCCATCTGCTGGATTCGCCGGTTCGCGGCTATAGGGATTTGTCCCTATTAGCGGAGGTCATTTTTGCCCTCTCTCCAAGAAAACGGGCATTTTTTCGATAGAACTTTGATCGCCGCGCGTCGTCTGTTAATCTGGATGTCGCCCTTGAACCGAGGAACAGCCGCGTTCGTAAGTCGAGGCATGGCGTGCAAACTGCTTCCACCGGCCGGTCGCCAGGGTGCGGTCACAGTTCATGGAGAGGCGGACCTATGCGATTTTTGCGCGTTGCGTGTGGTGGCGTTTGCGTTGCGCTTTCCGTTGCGCCCCAAGCGACTGCGCAAGAAGTTAAGGCTGCGGTGGTCATGGACGTTGCGCCAGCCGCGGCGCCGGCTGTGGTTGCACCAGGCGGCCCCGTGCCTCCGCCAGGCGCTATGCCGGTAGAAGGTCAGCCTGCTGGGACGCCACCGGGCGGTGCTCCGGCGCAGCCCCCTGCGGCCGACGCAGCAGCGGCGCAAACGCCTGCCAAGCGACCGACGGAACCAGCGCAGCCCGCGAACCCTGTCGAGCTACAAGCCCGTCCTGACGCCGACGGCATGGTCACCTTCAGCTTCAAAGGCCAGCCCTGGCCGGCCGTGCTGGAATGGCTCGCGGATATTTCCGACAAGAGCCTCGAATGGCAAGAGGCGCCGCCGGGCTTTGTCGACCTCACCACGCGCGGCAAATATGGCGTGGCCGAAGTCCGCGATCTACTGAACTCCATTCTGCTCGCGCGCGGTTACACGATTCTCGACAGCGGCGAAGTCTTGCTGGTCGTGAATCTCGCGAAGCTCGACGTCAGCCTGGTGCCGCGCGTCAAGGCGGACGAGCTCGACGCCCGAGGCGGCCATGAACTGGTGAAGACGTTCTTCGATTTGAATCGCCTCCGCGCCGACGCGGTGGCCGAAGAGTTAAAGCCGCTATTGAGCCCCTATGGAAAGATCGCGGCGCTCAAGACGACGAATCGCCTTGACGTCCTGGAAACCGCCGGCAATCTGCGCCGCATCCGTGATTTGCTCATCGACGAACAAGACTCCAGCGGGCAGCAGTTCGAGGTCCGCGAGTTCACGCTGCGTTTCGCCCGAGCGGAGGACGTCATTCAGACCGTTAGCAAGCTGTTGGGTATCAAATCTGCCGATGCGGCCGCGCCGATGTCTCCGGAGCAGATGCAACAGCAGCAAATGATGATGCAGCAGCAGATGCAAATGCAGCAGCAACAGGGCGGCCAACCGGCCATGCCCTCGGGGCCGTCGGAAATCTACTTGGCCGCCAACAAACGCGAGAACAGCGTCCTGGCCCATGCCTCGGCCGACAAGTTGGCGCTGATCGAGCAAACCATCTCATTTCTGGACGTACCGTCGCGTCAGGGGCAAGGCGCTCTCGGCGCGACGTTGCCGCGCGTGCAAGTCTATCGCTTGTCCGGCATCGACCCGGAGCCGGTGGTGAAGGTCCTCCGCGAGATGGGCGGGCTGGATCCCACGTCGACGCTGGAGATCGACAAGAAAAACAAAGCCATCATCGCTAACGCGCCCTTAGCGGATCACGTGATGATCCGCGCGCTGATCGAACGCCTCGACGGCAGCGGCCGGCGCTTCGAGGTGGTCAAACTCCGACGTCTCAGCGCGGAGTACGTCGCAGGTTCGATCGAGTTTCTGTTCGCAGGTCCGAAGAAAGACGACTCGAGCCAGCGCCGCCAGCGCTATTACTACGGCTACTACGGCGGCGGCGAGGAAGAAGAAACGAAAGAAAAGGACAGCTTTCAGGTCGAGGCCGACGTCCGAAACAACCGCCTGTTGCTCCGTGCCAACGATGTTGAACTCGAAGAAGTTCGCATGTTGTTGGTTAAGCTCGGCGAAATCGATCCCGAGGGCGTGGTTCGCAACAACTCGCGCAAGGTCCGAGTTCCGGCCGGGAAGGAATCCGAAGATTTACTGCGCCGGCTCAAGCAAATGTGGCCGTCGGTCAGCCCGAATCCGCTATTGATCGATCCGGGGGCCGCGCCTGCGCCCGAGCAACCGACTGAGCCGGAACAAAAAGCGCCTGCGAAAGTGGATGACGCCACGGCGATGAGATCTACTTCGCTATTCGCACTGGCGATGGCGGACGAGGCCGAACTGGCGCCGCGGAGCGCACCGAGCAGCGACGCGCCATCGACGACGCCGGAAGTGGTCGCGGAACGTGAAGCCGAGGCGGTCGCCGCGCCCAGCGTGCCGGCGATCACGATCACGCAGGGGCCGGACGGATTGGTGATCTCCAGCCAGGACGGCGAGGCGCTCGATCGCATGATGGAATTGCTGGACGAACTGACGCCCGTGGAAATGAGCTACCGCGTGTTCGAATTGAAGAACACTTACGCTAAAGACGTATCGAAGTTGTTGAAAGACGTGTTTGAAGAGAAGAAAAAGGAAGAGGATCGCAATCCGTTCGGGTACTACTACTTCGACTACCCGCAAGAGGAAGAGAAGGAAGAACGGGGGCGACTGTCGAAGAAGCGGCCGTTGAAGTTCGTGCCTGATCCGGTGACGAACACCGTGCTCGTGCAAGGCGCGGACGAGGAACAGCTCGCCGAAATCGAATCGCTGATCGAGATGTACGATCGCCCTGATCCGGTCGATTCGCAATCGGTGCGAAAGACGGAGATCGTGCAAATCAAATACGCCGTAGCGCCCGAGGTGTTGACGGTCATCAAGGACGTGTACCGCGACTTACTCAGCCCGAACGATCCGGCGCTGCAACAGGCGCAGCCCCAGCAAGAACAGCGCCCGAGCCTGTTCTCGCTGCTGCGCGACGAGCAGAACGCCATCCCGCGCTTCAAAGGCTTGCTCAGCGTCGGCGTGAACGCCAAAACAAACTCTTTGGTGATTTCCGCCCCGCAATTCCTGCTCGACGACGTCAAGAGCATGGTCCAGGAACTGGACGACGCCGCGATGCCGGATCGTCCGGTCGCTCAAGTCCGCCGCGTGAACGGTATCGTCAACGACCCCTTGATGCGGGCGATCATCACCAACGTTGCCAACCCGAACGCCACTTCCCCGGCGAACGCTCAGCAAAACAATCAACAGCAGAACAATAACGACTCCGGCCGCGAAGAACGGCGACGCCGTGGACGGGAACGGAACGAAAACCGCGAGCGTAACAATGACTAGCCATGCGTGTTTGAACCGCCGAGGCGCAGAGACGCAGAGAGCATAATGGTGGGGACCTCGCTCCGGTGCGCCGGTCTCGTTCTCTGCGGCGGTCGAAGCGAGCGGATGGGCTCCGCCAAGGCCTGGCTTCCGTTCGGGCCCGAGTTGCTGCTGCAACGCGTGGTGTGCATTCTGGGCGAGGTGGTTTCGCCGGTCGTCGCGGTCGCCGCCCCGGGCCAGCGACTACCGCCGCTTCCGGCTGGCGTACTGATTGTCCGTGACGCCCAGGAAGGGCGCGGACCGCTCGAAGGGATGCTGGCTGGCGTCAAAGCGCTCGACGGCCGAGCGGACGCCGTGTTCGTCGCCAGTTGCGATGCGCCCCTACTCAGTTCCGCGTTTGTGCGTCGCGTCCTGAAATCGCTCGGCGACCAAGAAATCGCGGCTCCGGTCGTCGACGGCTTTGCCCATCCGTTGGCGGCCGTCTACCGCCTCAGCTTGCAAGGCGCGATCGAATCGATGCTCGCTGCAGATCAGCGCAGGCCGACGGATCTGTTGCGCGAGCGAAACACGCGCGAGTTGACCACAGCGGATTTCGCCGATATCGATCCAGAAATGCGCTCACTCCGAGGCTGCAACACGCCGGAAGAATACCAAACGCTGCTACGCGAGGCAGGGTTTGCATAGTGAACCGCGTGCGCGTGGACGAATTCCTTCTCGCGCGTTAGTACTTCCACATTACCAGCAGCGTATAGTCGAGGTCGTTTTTCTTCAGCCCGTGCGGCGTGCTGTCGTAGCGGTGATTCGCGGCGAGTTTCAGATTGGTGTTCCAGACCGGATCGACGAGCAACTCCCAGGCGGCCTTGTTCGTGGCGCGAAAATCGCTGATGTCGCCGATGTCCGGGAAGTATTCGGTCGCGGCGCTGATTTTTTGCCGTTCCGAGAGTTTGTGTTCGTACTCCATGCCGGCCAGACCTTCCGGCACCACGCTGTCGTCCGGGCCGCCGATTTCCTGCGAAAAGCCGCTACCGAGCCGGGCGATCAGGCTCGTGGCGTCGTTCTTGATGATCTGATAACCAAGACCGCCGTTCGCCACGACGCGAACGTCGAACGCCCGAAATTCGTCGTATTCCAGCGAGCCCTTCACGAACGGCGTCCAAGGGCTGTCCTGGAAGTGCCATTCGTTCCGCACGTCGAACAGCGCGCGATGCTCCGCCAAGACGCCGCTGCGCGAACCCCGCGAGTAGGTCAAATCCAGCGTCAGCGTATCGTGCGGCACGCAGCGTTTGGCGTGTGCGCCGAAGCGCATGTTGAAAAGTTCGCTATTGCCGGTCGAGCCGTTCAGGCCGAATTCCAGGCTCGATTCCCAAATCTTGGGCGGTGCCGGCGGCGCTTCTTCGACCACGATCGCCGTGTCGACGGCTTCCGGCGTTTTGACGTCCTCGATCGGCAAGGCGAGTTCCAGCGGCGCGATCAGCGGCCCATCGGTTACCGGCGGGAGCCGATAGACTCCGGACTCTGGCGCGAACACCGGCGCAGGCGTGGGACTTTGTCCCCCGGCGATCGGAGTCGCCGCGAAAACGGCAAGCCACGCCAGCCAACAGCGCAGCACCGTGCGGCGCAAACCCGTCATGTCGCTTCGTAAAGCTCGCAGCATGCGTGAATTCAGTCCGAGATTTGCCCAACGGTCGATGAAAATCGGGGCGTACGGTAGCCGCGACTTGATTCGAGCACAAGATAAACTGAGTAAGGTAGCAGCGCCGCCGTAACGCCAATGGTTCCCACGGCCACGGCTTCGTACAATTCGTTTACTATGGCGACGGACCTGATTCTCGGCACCGCGGGGCATATTGATCACGGCAAGACGTCGCTCGTCAAGCTGTTGACGGGCGTGAACACCGACCGGCTGCCGGAAGAAAAACAGCGCGGCATTACGATCGACCTCGGCTTCGCGGAATTGGATCTGGGCGAATACAGGCTCGGCATTGTGGACGTGCCGGGGCACGAACGGTTCGTCCGCAACATGCTCGCCGGCGCGACCGGCATCGATTTGGCCCTGCTGGTCATCGCCGCCGACGATTCGATCAAACCGCAGACGCGCGAGCACTTGGAGATTCTCAAGTTGCTCGATCTCCGCGCCGGTGTGATCGCGCTCACCAAGTGCGATCTCTCGGAACCGAGCTGGATCGAACTGGTCGAAGAAGAAATCCGCGAATTGGTGGCTGGCACTTTTCTCGCGGATGCGCCGATCATTCACACTAGTACTGTGCGCGGCGAAGGCGTTGAAAAGTTGAAGGCAGCGCTGGGTGACGCGGCGGCCAAAGTCGCGCCCTTAGTTGCAGCGAAACGTGAAGGACCATTTCGCCTGGCGATCGATCGCACGTTCACTTTGGCGGGACACGGCACCGTCGTGACCGGCAGCGTGGGCTCAGGAGCTGT
>JAWXBP010000515.1 GCA_034440135.1 Planctomycetia bacterium | reverse complement strand
TCCGGCCTACCGCAAATCACCCCCAACCTCCGCCGCTTCGCATGCCAACCCCGAAAACTCTTACGCTTCCTAGGCATCATGAAAAACTGATTCGCCCTGCTGGGGGAATTGGGCCGCCGGCCGTGGGCCAAAACGACCTCGCGCGTGGCCGTTCCTGCCGCCAGCCCTTATCATGGCTAGAGGGCCGTTTTCCGTGGCTGGTTCGCTGGCGAGTTGATTGATGCTGCGTTTTCGGCTACCTACGTTGCTCCTCCTGACGGCGGTGTTCGCCTTCGGGCTGTTTGTGGTCGACAACCTGTCGGTTGCCGTTTGGGATGGCTCGTTCGATCTGACAGTTCACCTGAACTACGGCGAACGCGCTCAATTGGAACGTCTGGCCTACCTCGTTGAGCAGAATCGTGCCATGGCGGAATGGGTTGCGGTAAATCCAGAACATCACGGAGATTGGTTCGAACCCGTCGACGATCCCAATGTGCCGTTTGTCGTCGGCGTAAATTGCTACGGCCGGGAGAGCACTTTCGGTCGGGAGCTGAGCTATGGCGAGTTCGAATGCCTGATCGTGAAAGCAAGATTCGTCGACGGAACTGAGCGGATCGACGTGCTGGATATCCCGAAGGGCCGGCACGCGCGATCGATGTCCGTGACTTTGGGCCCGCGGCAAGATTCTCCCGCCGTCGACGAATGAATTCTTTGTCGGACGAGTCTTTGACGGAGTTTCGCGAGCGATGCTTTACCTGATCGCCATTTTGATTCCACCGGTGGCGGTGCTGCTGTGCGGGAAGCCCGTGCAGTTCTTTTTGAACTTGCTGTTGTGCCTGCTCTTTTGGGCGCCCGGCATGATTCACGCGATCCTCGTCGTGAACGCGCACCTGGCGGATAAGTCGTGAACGCGCACCTGGCGGATAAGTCGTGAACGCGCACCTGGCGGATAAGCGGACGCAGGAAATCGTTGAGGCGATCGAGCGGCAGCGCTAGTGGGTCGATGACCATGAGTCGACGACTCTAAGCACAGGGAAGGCCGCCGCAGTCGTTGCTGCCAGCGAAGACTTTGAGAGCCTTCCCTGGGCTTAACGGCGGCGCGGCGAGCAGCGATCGCGCTAGTACCGGCTCGGGGCGCGGTAGGCCGTGTCGATCGGCGGAAGACGATGCGTGAGGTCGCCTTGCGAAGGGCCGTAAGCGGCCGGATCGGGTTCCGCCGGGGCGTAGCCGGTGGCGCCGTCGGGAGACGGAGCGGCGGCCGGGAACGTGCCGTGGTCCGCGACGGGCGACCAGGATGAGGTCAGCGGCGGCGCGACCCGGCGTTGAACTGAGGGCTCTGGCTGCGCTGCCAGGCGATCGTCGGTTGCGGTGATCATCGACGACGGTTCCGCGGGGACGTTAGCGGCGTAGGCCTCTTCCGTCGGCGGCGCCGATTGATTCTGCAACGCCACCGCCCAGTCGTAGGCCTGCGTCAGCGATTGATCTTGCTCGTAGGCCAGCGAGTAGTGTTCGATAGCCGCAGAGGTTTCGCCGCGGTCGTTCAACATGCAGGCGAGGTTGTAGTGCGCGACCGGTACTTCGTGCGCCGCGGTCAGGTGCGCGAGCGCCGGCTCGTCATGCCCCATGGCGACCAGCACGGTGGCGATGTTGTTCCGATACAGGGCCTTCTCGGGCGCTAACTGCACGGCGCGGTCGAGCGATTGTGCCGCTTCCTGCAGCCGGTTTTGCCGGGCGAAGCAAAGCCCGAGATCGTTGTGCGCCGTCGCGTCTTCCGGGTGCGCTTTCACGGCCCGGTTGTAATAGGCCGTAGCTTTGGGCAGGTCGCCGCGGCGATCGTAAAGTCGCGCCATGCCGATTAGCGCGTTCAGGTGCTCCGAATCGTCAGCCAGCGCACTTTGATAGCGCTTCTCGGCGGCCGGGAAGTTGCCTTTGGCTTCTTCGAGCCGCGCGAGCGACACGTGCAAGTCGGCGTCGACGTCGCCCGTTTCCACCGAGAGCGAAATCGGATTGGCCGCTCCTTCGTGCGTGGTGAACATCTCGCCTGTCTTGCGCGAGGTCTTCGTCCAGGCCGACTTGATGCCCTTGCTGACGGGATTGTTAGTCACTGAGTTCGAGAGCTTCTTCATCGTGCCCGGCTCGACGCCCTGATCCATGCCGAGGCCGTGGGACGAGACCTTGCGGTCGGCTTGTTTCGCGGCCAATTCCTCGTAGTTAAACGCCGGGGCGTCGGCGAACTTGGAACCGGAGCGAGACTTGCCGAGGCTCAACGGATTGGAGAGCCAGGAAGAACTGGAGGAACAGCCGAGGCTACCGGCAAGAGTTGCCAACGATAACGCGGCCGAGAGTCGCCATACCTTACGCAACTGACACCTCCTTGTGTCCCGAACCCCCGTGGCGACGGCGCCCTCCGGGCGTGGTATTGCCCAGCGGAAACGACGTCGCTTCGGCGCGCAAAGCGCCTGTCTCTTTCATCGTCCGCCGCGGCCGGAATCCTCCAACCGAAGCGGCCGTATCACGTTCAAATCGCGCTCGGCCAAGCCCGGAGGCGTCCCGCCGGAGTTCCGATCGTGGTGACGATCGCTCCGGCGCGACGCCGTAGCTTGCCTGGACGGGCCAGATTGCTTGGTTTACTGATCTTCGCCGCCGTCATCTGCTTCCGGCAGCCGCGGATCCTTCATCGAGTTTTGGTATCGCTTACCAACGGCGTCGACGTAGTCGGCTGGCCAGGCGGTGGGGCCGTAGTCGACTTCGAGCACCGGCGGCAGGTCGCCTTGCGTGTTCATCGCCACGACCATTTCCTGGACGGCGTCCAGCCGCGACGACGTGACGTCCTGATTCGCGCCGCGAACCACGTACACAGCACGATGGGCCGCTGGCGTATGCCACATGATGGTCTTCATCTTCAAGCGGCCGGACTCGTTCAACGCGCCCGTTTCCATCGAGAAGTGGTGATCCATCAGAGTGTTTTGCGAGCGCCAGCCCTTGGCGATCATCACGCCGAAGGGGGCTTTCACCGCTTCACGATCGTCGTACACGAACGGTTCCGGCCAGCAGTTATTGCGGCGATAGTCGCGGTGAACGTTTTTCCAGAAGGTGGTGAACCAATTGGCTTCGGCCGTGCCGGCGATCGCCGACAATCCCATCAACACGGCGGCCGCGTATCGACGCTTCATGATCTCTCTCCATAGAAACCGCGCAAAGGCTGGCTGTCCTTGTCGACTTATCGGCGCGCAGTTTCGCCGACCTCCAAAGAGTCGTCGCCAAGGCGCGCAGCTTGCCGAGTCGGCAAAGTCCGTCGGGAAAACCGGGAATGGGCGGTTTGAGCCGCGGAGCCGCAGAGACGCGGAGGGGAGAGTGCGCGGGAATGTCGAAGCTCGAATGACGAATGGCCGTCGCTCGACGCAACGCCATTCAGACATTCGACATTCGGATTTAGAAATTCGTCACTGCCGGCCGGACTGCGCGAGAAATCACCCGCCGCCGGTTACCAGGGCATTTGCTGGAATTCCGTGCTCACCAGGATCGATGACTGGATCACTTCCGCCTTGAGCCCCGTCTTGAGCTTGTTGAGCCAGTATTGGGCTCCGCCCGCTTCCGGCGCGCGGGTCAGGTAGTTTTGATACCAGCTCGCCACGACGTGAAGGCGGTATTCGTCGCTGGTGACGAACTGCTTGGCGATCAGTGCGCGCGGCGTGCTGGCGGCGCGGGCGACCCAGAACTGCACTTCCGCCGCGCTGCCGGTGCGTCCTAGCACCTGCGAGTACATGGCTTCGACCCAGAGTTGATTCGTGCCGCCGACGCGCTGGAAGAACTCGCCGGAACCCAGAATCGCGGCTTCGACCGATTCACCGTCCTGCTGCGCCCAGACGTTAAGCCAATAGGCGCGGCCACCGGCGTCCAGCGGGCGACCGAGATAGCGGTTGTACCAACCGTCGATGAAGTTGGCGCGGCGCTCGGGGCTATTGAGGAACCCTTGCGCGATCGCTTCCCGCGATGCACCGGCCGCGCTGACCTTCGCGTAATATTGCAATTCGGACGGGACGAAGTCGCGCCCCAGCAGTGCCTGATAGAGGTTGTCGAGCCAATGCTCGAACGATGGATTCACGACGAGCTCCGGCTCGGCGACGGCGACGGCCGGCGGATCGAGGATGAAGTCGGCGTCGTTCAAGGCCGCCAGGGCCGGTCCCATCAGATCGTTTTGGAAGGCGGCTTGCCCGAACAGCAAGCGAGCTTGCAGCCAGGTGATCACATCCTTCTTGGCGCCGCCGTCGAACAAGGTCTCGATGCTGCAAACGGAATCGAGCGTGGCCAGCGTCGCCGCCGGGCTATTCAAAGGGGCCGCACCGTCGTTGCCCGTGCCGCCGGCGGAAACATCCCCGTCGGCGACCGTGACAATTCCTTGCAATGTGCCGTCGTATTCGTGGTCCGGGAAGAGGAAGTCGTCTCCGGCGCCACCGATCAGCGTATCCACGCCCGCGCCGCCGAAGATCACGTCGGTCGCGCCGCTACCGACCAGAATGTCGGCGCCGTTCTGACCTTCCAACAGCGTCGGAATGCCGACGCGATTAACCACGACGTCATCGCCGTCGCCGCCGCGGACGCGCAGCTTTTCGACAAACGCGATCTCGAACGGGCGATGTACCGGCAGATCGGTAATTGCATCGACCGAGATGCGATCGACGCCGGCCGAGCCGATGATGTCCAATTGATCGGAACCGAGGCCGCCGTTGAATTGCACGACGGACGGCAAGCCTGGCATCTGCACGTTCAGCAGGTCGTCGCCGGAACCGGCGTTGAGTTCGAACTGTTGGATTTCCGTGAACGTCAGCACGAGCCCGTCGTCACGGGCGACCTGGGCGCTATTGAGCGAGTAAATGCGGTCGGCGACTTGGTTCGTGTCGAACAGGTTGAGCGAATCGCCGAAAGGCGGATTGGTCACTAGCAACGGCACAACAACCGGATTGCATTGCCCGTCGACCGAGGCGGTGTCCGTCACCAAGGTGAAGTTGCCGGGCCCGTTCGCGCCGCCATTGAAGTTGATGTTGTCGCCGGGGCGGAGTCGGTCGAGTTGGATGTTGAAGAAGTCGTTGTCCGGTCCGGCGATGAACCGCACCAGTCCGTTCGCGCCGAGCGGTCCGCCGACGCCGAGGGCCTGAACTACCGTCCCGACGGCCGCGTCATTGTTGCCGGCGTCGCTGGTAACGGTCAGATTGCCGTTCGCGACGGCGGTGGAGCCGGCCGCGAACGTGATGTCGTCGCCGACGTTCAAGACGATATTCGTGCCAGCGCGCAGAATGGCATTCGCGGCGAGCGTGAGATCGTCCGCAGCGCTGGCCGCGCCGCCTTCAAGGATGTTGATCGTGATTTGCTCGACCGTATTAATCGCGGCGACGAGACTCAACGGGCCGTTGCTGAGCACCGTCAAATTGCCGAGATTGCGTTGATCGCCCAGCGCGTTCGCCGGCCCGCCCACGTTCCCGTTGAAGATCGTGGGCCGCGAGCCGGACTGCCGGTCGACGGTCAAGTCGAACGCGCTGCCGGCGACGCTATCGACAGTCTGGTCGAGGTAGACGTCGTCATCGATACTGCGCGTGGTCACATCGGCGCCCAGCAGGACGGGATCATTGTACGTCTGATCCAAAAAGGTGAGGACTGCGCGAGTGTTGATCAAGGTTGTGCCCGGAGCGTCAGTCGTAAGATTCAGAATCGGAATCAAGGGATTCAGCGTGCCGACTTCGTCCGCAACGTCGTTGCCAAAACGCGTCAGGCCGCTCGCAATGATCTCCAAGTTTTGCTGGGTGATCTCCGCGTCGAGCCGGTTGTTGAACTGCACGCTGCCTCCTGTCAACGTCGTCGTGTTGCCGACAGCCTGGAACAACACCGCGTCATCGTAAAGTTGCGTTTGACTCGTATTTACTGAGCCGCCGAGGATGAACGTGGTTCCGCCGCCATTCGTGGTAAGGTTTCGGAGCCGCAGTCCGCCGCCACCAACCGCGCCACGGAACACCGTCTGCCCTGGGCTGTCGACGATCACGTCGTTGCCGCCATCCGGGTTGGAATTGAGCGTTTGCTCAAAAATCACATTCGCTCCTTGGAACGTAACGCTGTTCGGGGACGTAACGCTATTCGTCACGGTCACGGCGTCGCGAAACGTCTGCGTGCCGGCCGTTCGAATTAAAGCTCCGTCGACCTGTGTCGTGCCGCCGATGTTCGTCGCCAGGCCGTTGATGAGCGGGACCACGGCCGGCGCTGGAGCGGTTCCCACGTTGCCGCCGAACCGCGACAAGCCAGTCGAGTTAACGTCGACATTGAAGCCGTTCGCGCTAGCGTTGAGCGTGCTATCGAATTCGATGTTGCCGGCGTTCGCTTCGAAGGTAACCGTCGCATTGATGATGACCCCATCGACGTAGAACTGATTTCCGATCGTCGCGACGTTAGTTCCGAAGAACTGCGTATCACCTCCGCCGTCGGTCGTCAGGTCTCTCAGTTCCGAGCCCGCGGGAAGGCCGACGTTGCCGACAAAGAAGGTGTCGCCGTCTCCTGTCGTTACGCGCAGGTCGCGATTTCCGGGCGAGTTCACTGTTCCGGCGAAGCGCACGTTGCCAAGGCCGACAACGGTGATCACGACATTGCCTGTCAGCACAACATTGTCCTCGAACAGAATCGAATCGGTCCCCGCGACGGCCGTGGCGTCCGTCACGTTAATGACCGGTCCGTCGAGGAACGTCCGGCCCGGGGCTCGCGCGATCAAGTTTCGCAATGGCGCCAGGTTGCCAATGGCTCCGTTGAACGAGGTATCCGATGCGGCGAGCGGAGTGACGATTTCCAGGGATCGCGGCGTGGCAATGGCGTCACTGTTGACTGTGCTGTTGAACGTCACGTCGCCAGGACCGAGTTCCGTGATCAGCAGATCGTTCGTCAACACGACGGGGTCATTGAACGTGATGGAAGCGCCTTCCGTGCGGATTACTTGAGCGCCAATGTTAGTCGGCCCCGTTCCCGGCGTGACGGTATCCGTCTGCAGGCGGGATAGCGGATTCACGGCGCCAATGGCGCCATTGAAGTTCGTCGCGCCCGCGTCCGTGTTCACGGTCAATGCCCAGTGATTCGCCGGCAGGTCGCTGTTGATCGTGTCGTTGAACGTCACGGCGCCGGCGCCCAGTTCGGTGATCAGCAAATCGGCGAGCAAGTCCAGCGGCGTGTTAAATGTGACGGAGTTGCCATTCGTGGTAATAGTCGGCACCAACAGATTGATGTTGTTGCCGGCCGTGATCTCAAGGAACGACAGCGGCGCGACGTCTCCGATCCGATCCTGCGCAATGTCGTCGCCAAAGTTGGCATCCGCGGCGGCGACAACTCTGAGTCCGGCGGGGGGCGCCGCGGGAACTGAATCCACATCTCCTCGGAAGGAAATGGTACTTCCTTGGACCGTTAAGTCGGCCTCAATTTCGACGTCGTCGTTATAAGTTTGATTGCCAGTCGTCCGAATTCCCACCGTGCCCGGAGTCATTCCTGCCGCGAATACCGTCCTGCCCACGTCATTGGTCGCAATGTTGCGCAACGGAATGGCACCTGCCCCAACTTCGTCGCCAAACCGCGTGAAGCCGTCGTTTTCGGAAGTCACGATCAAGTCAACATTCGCCGCCGCAGCTTCGATGCCGCCGTCGAAATCGATGTTCCTGCCGGTGAACACCGTCGTGGTATTGAGCCGCACGACGTCATGGTAGATCTGGTCGCCCGTCGTCAGCGCCGCGTTGCCGACGAACTCCGTCGTTCCGGGCTCGTCGGTTTCCAATCGTCCGAGCCGGAACAGGCCGCCGCCGACCGCCGCGCCGAATCGCGTGAGCTGACTAGCGCGGATCAGCACGTCGTTGCCGGCCGGATTGGAACGCAAAGTCGACGCGAAGAGCACGTTCTCACCCACGAACGTCGCGTCGGCGATCACGGTGACTTCGTCTTCGTACGTCTGCGTGCCGGTGGTTTCCACCAATCCGCCCACTTCCGTGCGACTGTCGCCGTTGGTGGTCAAGTCGCCGAGCGTCTGGTTTGCCCCCACGTTGCCGCGAAACCGCGTTACGCCGCCCACGGCCGTGATGAATTCGACGTCGCGATCGGCGACACTGCCAACTAGCGTCTCGCTGAATTCAATATTGCCACTGAAGAATCGGGTCAGGGCGGCGAAGACGACGACGTCGTCCTCATAGAGTTGGTTACCGTCGGTATGGACCTGGGCGGCCTCAAACTCGGTGCGCCCTTGGTCGTCAGTTCTCAGACTCGCGAGTGCCTCTTGAACGCCGACATTCCCAACGAAACGCGTCACGCCTTCTCCGGCCGTAATCACTTGCAGCGTACGGGCCGTGGCGTCGCTATCCAAGGTGCTGCCGAAAATGACGTTTCCCGCACCCAACTCCGTGATGAGGAGATTCGAATTCAAAACTACGGGCGTATTGAACGTCGTGGTGTTGCCGTTCGTGCGAATTGAGTCCGCGCCGATCCGCGTTTGGCCAGCGCCCTGGACGAGCAGCGAGGCCAGCGGATCGGCGGCGCCGACCCGATCCGTGCCGTCGTTCCCGAATCGCGCCACCGTCGCCGCGGTGACCGTCAGCGCTGGGGCCGGCAGCGCGTTGACCGCGTTGAGCGTGTTGTTGAACAGCACGTTCAGCGCGGTCAATTGCGTCGCCGTCGCGATGCGTACTGGGCCGTTGAAGGTGAAGTCCGTGTCGGCGGTGAGATTGCCGTTCAAGGTCGCCGTGTTCGCGGCGAGGCTCGTCATGGAGTTAATCGTCACCGCGCCGATCGCGTTGAACGTCACGGTCTTGTTGACGTTCACCGCTTCGGGGTAGTCGCCGGCGTTGATAATCACCGTGCCGTCCGGATCGGCTTCCAGGATGCCACGATTGATCGTGCGATACGGCGCATCCTCCGTGCCGTCACCAGCGAGGTCGTTACCGGTTGGGTCTACATGGACGACGATCGCCAACAGTTGCCGGCTTTCCAGCGATTCGACGACGAGTCGTCGGCCGCGCTGGAGATTGAAACGACGGGGGCGACCAAATAGCAATTGAGAAAAACTCATGGCGCAGGCTCACCGTTGACAAAAACGGGACCCTAGGGGCGTGTAGAAACACACGCGCCGCCTTGCGCTATGGATTGCATCGCCCCTAACGTCCCACGCAGAACCAGAATGGGTAAATGTCGTGGATACGCAGACTATGTTAATTGGGGCGCCTGCACAAGCAATTCAATTCACGTAAATTAGGCACCCATTTGGGTGGTTTTGTGTCGAATTGCCGCGTTCGGCGCAAAGATGTGGCGCGGCGAACCCAAGCTGTTCGCCGCGCCACGTGGCTTCCGCCGGGATTTGTCTACCTACCGGGTAATGCAATACAAATGATCGACGCCCCGAAGCAGCAGCTTGTCGCCCGCCACGGCCACGCTCGACCAGAACATCTCGTCGAGCTTGTTGACGCCGAGCACTTTCAACTCGGGTCCGGCCTCCAGGACGAACGTCTGACCTTTGTCGTCCAGGCAGAACACCTTGCCGTCGCTGGCCCACGGAGAAGAGGTAAACCCGCCTCCATCCGGCAGCCGCTGCTGGTAATGCTCTTTCCCGGTCTGGGCGTCGTAGCAGCGGATCAATCCGCCACGTTGATCCAGCACGTAGAGCAGACCCTGATAGAGCAACGGCGAGGCCATCGGCGGTCCGCCGCGGTCGATGCTCCAAGCGATGCCGGCATTCGTCGTCTCCCCATCGCCGAGCGAGATATCGCCCGACGCGCCGGCGTTCACAGCTAAGAGCGGTCCGCTGCCGCGCATACCGCCGCCGGTGCCCACGTACAGCAACTCTTCGTCGCCGACCGGCGTCGCCGAACAACGACCCGCGCCGCCGGTGACTTCCCACAGCAATTCGCCGTTGGCCGGATTGTAGGACCGCATCTTCGTCCCGCCGGCGGTCACCAGCTCCATGCGCAGCTTGTTCTTCCACACGTAGGGCGTCGACCAGTTCGATGACTCTTCCCGTTCGACGCGCCACAGCTCGTCGCCGGTCGACTTGTTGAGCGCCACAAGGAAGGACTTCTCCTCGTTATCGCATTGCACATACAACGCGTCGCCGAGCAGCACCGGCGAGCTGCCGGTGCCCCAGCCCATCATCATTGGAAAACTGCCGAGATCCTTTTGCCAGACCAACTCGCCGTTGAGGTCATAGCAATAGAGCCCGGTCATGCCGAAGTAGGCGTAGACGTGCTTGCCGTCGGTGACCGGCGTTTCGGATGCGAACGTGTTGGTGCCGTGCGTGGCGATCGTCGGCTTGGCTTCCTTCGCCAGTTGCTCCCAAATCACGTCGCCGGTCGCCGCGTCGAGGCACAGCACCTTCCAGCGATACACGGCATCCGGCG